>NZ_JBKYMO010000216.1:0-9336 GCF_047302915.1 Massilia sp. CT11-108
GAGGACGACCAGCCCGGCATCGCGCGCACGCAGCGCGTCCGCGAGGAGCTGCTCGCGCGCGACCCGCGCGTGCGCGACTTCCTGTTCGTCGACACGACGCCGCTGATGACGGCCGTGTACAGCCGCATCTACTGGGGCCGCGTGCCGCCGGACCTGCTTGCCTGGGAAGCGGAACACGACTACGCGTTCACGCTCGTCGCGGCGCCCGATCTGCCGTGGGTGCCGGATGGGTTGCAGCGCGAGTCGGAGGAGGTGAGGCAGCGCGTGCATGCGCAGCTCGTGGACGTGCTGGATGCGCGGGGGATTCCGTTTGCGCTGCTGACGGGGGAACTGGAAGCGCGGGTGCGGCAGGTGGAGGACCTGATCGGTCCACCCGCCCGCCGTGTTTAGGCGACTTCAGAAGTCGAACTGCGCCGACGCCCGGAACGTCCTTGGCGCGCCCGGCAGCAGATAGCCGCCCAGCGCCGGCGTCACGTCACGCCAGTAGAACTTGTCGAACAGGTTCTCCGCGCGGGCACGCAAGGTGACGTTCGTCGTGCCCCATTTCAGGCCGTACGACGCGCCCACGCCGAACACGTGGTAGTCCGGCACGAACACGGTGTTCTCGACGTCGAACGCCTTCTTGCCCGAGTACTGCCACGTGCCGTCCAGCTTCAGGCCCGGGATCGCCGCGACGGCGTACTGCACCCATGCCGTCGACTTGAACGCGGGGACGTCGGTCACGCGCTTGCCGTCGATGCCCGCCTGGCCCGTGCCTTCCTGGCGCGTGTTCAGCGCCATCAGCGACACGCTCCAGTCCAGCGCCGGCGTCGCTTGGCCCTGCGCGGTCAGCTCGATGCCGCGGTGCGTTTCGCGGCCGTTGCGGACGAACGTGTTGTTCGCGTTCGTGTATTCCAGGCCCTGGCGGATCTGGAACAGCGCGGCCGACAGGTTCAGGCCATTGTCCAGCGCGGCCTTGGCGCCGATCTCGACCTGGTGCGAACGCTGCGGCGCCAGCACCGAATTCTCGTTCGTCGTCTGCATCGGCGCGATGCCGCCGTGCTGCAGCCCGTGGCTGACCGCGGCGTACACGTTCCAGTCGCGCGCGGGGCTGAAGACGAGGCCCACGTTCGGCAGCAGGAACGAGTCGTCGGCGTGCACGTAGCCGGTGGCGTCGTCGACGAATTCGCTGCGCTTGATCTGGACGTGGCGCAGGCCCGCGTGCAGGGTCAGCCGGTTCGTCAGGCTCACGATGTCCTGCGCGAACACGGCGCGTTCCTCGTCGCTGCGGCGCTCGAACACGGGGCCCGTTACGCGGTCGGCAGCGACGTGCGGCGTCACGAGCGGGTTCCAGATATTGCTGTACCCGACGTAGTCGTAGACGTAGTCGCCGAAGCTGTCGTGGCGCTCCGAATACGACGCGCCCAGGGTGAGCGCGTGGCGCAGCGCGCCGGTCGCGAACTTGCCCTGCACCTGCGCCTGCACGCCCCACGGCGACTTGCGCTCGCCCGTGCTCTGGTAATCGTAGACGTCGTAGTCGCCGTTGCCGCAGTAGCCCGGATAATAGCCCGCGCCCTCGTTGCTGCAGCCGTAGGGGAACGCGGTGAAGTCGTCGCGCTTGAACCAGTGCTTGTTGCCGGACACGGTGGCGGTCCAGTCCTGCGCCAGCTTGTATTCGAAGCGCAGGCCCACGTTGCTGTCCTTCGTCGTGACGGGGCGCGTCCACGGCTGGTCGTTCAGGAGCATCCTGGCCGACACGCCGGTCGGCAGCGTCGTACCCTGGATCAGCTGGAAGCCGGGCGCCGTGATCTGGGCCTTGCGCTGGTAATCCATGTCCAGCTGCAGCAGCGCATCCGGCGTGATCTGCCAGTCGAAGGCGGCCGCCACGAACTGGCGGTCGCCGTTCGCGCCGCGCACGTACGGGTGCAGGTCGGCGGCGGCCGCGTTGATGCGGTAGCCGAAACGGCGGTCCTCGAAGCGGCCGCCGAGATCGACGGTGCCGTACAGGGTGCCGCGCTCGGACACTTCCACGGTCGCGGAGCGCAGCGGCGCATTCGTCGGGCGCTTGGTCACGTAGTTGACGATGCCGCCCGGCGTGGCGATGCCGGCCGTGAGGCCCGCGAGGCCTTTCAGGATTTCGAAGCGTTCCTTGTTCTCCAGCGGGATCTGCGTATCGCCCGGGATCGCGAAGCCGTCCTTGCGATAGCTGTAGTTGTTGTCGAGGGCGAAGCCGCGGATGGAGAACTGCTCGGCATAGCCGACGGCGTTGTAGGCGTCGGCGACGGATGCGTCGAAGCGCACCGCCTCGGTCGTTGAGCGGATCGACAGGTCCTGCATCTGCGTGCGGCCCATGGAGATGATGGAGGCCGGGGTGTCGAACAGCGACGCTTCGCCGAAGCCGCCGACGCTGGCGCGGTCGACGGCGATGAAGCGGTTGCCCGTCACGACGACTTCGGCGACGGGGTGGGTGGTGTCTTGTGCATGGGCGTTCGCGATGAAGGCTTGCGCGATGGCGTACGCGACTGCGGTGTACTTCAAATGACGGTTCATGGTTTGCTCGTTTTCGCGCGCCGGCGATGGGCGCGCTGCTTTTTCTTAAAAGCCGGAGCCAACGGGGGGAAGGGCAAACAAGGATGGGAACTGCGTTGCGCTTTCCTTCGCTGGCATTATCCAGATCAGGTACGAAGGGTATCTCTCACCCGGGAAGCGAACTCCCAGGACCCCTAGCGAAGGCGCGAGTGTAGCACAACGCGCCTTGTCGTGATGCTTCAGACAATAGACATGTTGTAAAGCGGATGGTTCCGCGATCAGGCGGCGCCGTCCAGCACCTCGCGCGCCACGTCCAGCGTGACCTCGCCGGTCTCGCCCATGCGCGTCATGCCGTGCGCTTCCAGTGCGGCGATCACGGCCGGGATCGCATCGCGGCCCAGGCCATAGTCGGACAGCTTTGTCCCCACGCCCATGGCACGGAAGAAGTCTTCCGTGCGGGCGATGGCCGCCTCGATGCGCGCGTCCTCGTCGCCGCTGTGGAGGTCCCACACGCGGGCCGCATATTGCAGCAGTTTCTCCCGCTTGGCCGCGCGGCGCACGCGCAGCATCGACGGCAGTACGATCGCCAGCGTCTGCGCGTGGTCGAGGCCGTACAGCGCGGTCAGCTCGTGGCCGATCGTGTGCGTGGACCAGTCCTGCGGCACGCCGGTGCCGATCAGGCCGTTCAAGGCCAGCGTGGCCGTCCACATCAGGTTGGCGCGCACGTCGTAGTCGGCAGGCAGCGCCAGTGCTTGCGGACCGTCTTCGACGAGCGTCAGCAGCAAGCCTTCCGCAAAGCGGTCCTGCACCTTGGCCTGGGCCGGGACCGTCATGTATTGCTCCATCACGTGCACGAACGCGTCGACGACGCCGTTGCCCACCTGGCGCGCGGGCAGCGTGTAGGTACGGGTCGGGTCGAGGACGGCAAACCGCGGGTACACGGTGCGCGCGACGAACGCGAATTTTTCCTGCGTGCGCTTGCGCGTGATGACGGCGGCCGCGTTCATCTCGGACCCCGTCGCCGGCAGGGTCAGCACGACGCCGATGGGCAGCGCCGCGTGCACGTTCTTCGCGTGCTGTTCGAGGATGGTCCACGGGTCGGCGTCGAGCATGGCGCCCGCCGCGACGAACTTGGTGCCGTCGATGACGGAGCCGCCGCCCACGGCCAGCAGGAAGTCCACGCGTTCGCGGCGGACGAGCGCGATCGCTTCGGATAACGTTTCGACCGTGGGATTCGGCTCGATGCCGCCGAACTCGAACACGGTGCGGCCGGCCAGTGCGGCCATCACGGCGTCAAACGTGCCGTTGGCGCGGATGCTGCCGCCGCCGTACAGCACGAGGACGCGCGCCTCGGACGGGACCAGTTTGCCGATGCGCTCGATCTGGCCGTCGCCGAACAGGATGCGGGTGGGATTATGAAAGTCGAAGTTGTGCAAGGTGATCCTCTGGTTTTGCTCAGAGGATCATTATCGCGCAGGTGTCCTGCCGGCGTGGGCCACGCCGGCAGGCTTTCAGGCCGGTTCGGGCACCGCGGCCGGATGCGCCACGTGCGCGCGCGCATGCAGCAGATGGCGCTGGATGACGGCGCGCGACGCGTCGCCGATCAGCCGCCAGTGCTCGCGCCGCAGCGCCGCGCGCTTGCGGTGCTTGGACGGCATCTCGGACAACGGCTTCACGTAGAACGGCAGCGGGATCAGGTAGCCGTCGCGGCCCGGCATTTCCTCGCCGCCGAGGATCTTCCAGAAGCCGTCATACGCGTTGGCGAAATGTTTTTCCGGATCGGGATCGTAGGCGATGTGCGCTTCGCTGCGGATCGCGACGACCTTGTCCATGCCGAGGGCCAGCGCGATGCCCTGCATGGCCGCGAAGCAGAAGAAGCTGGGCGAGTTGTTCGGGAAGACGCGTTCGAACGCTTCGAACGCGGCGCCGGAATCGATCCAGCGGCCCTGGTTGCGCGCGATGAACGGGACGACGGGCATGTCGACGCCCACCATGTCGCCTTCGAGCCAGCTGAAGGACAGGCGGTGCAGGCATTTGCCGTCCGCGATGAGGGCGAGGGTGAGGTCGCCTTCGGCATTGCTGCGCGAGGCCATCTCGAGCTGGATCATGAACGTGCTGCCCTCGGCCTCCTGCTGCCACAGGGGCAGGCAGCGCTGGCCGTAGACGGCGTCCAGGTAGCCGTCATTGAACGTCGTTTCCTCGAAGCGGTAATGGCTCAGCACGGCCTGCACGCGCTGGCGCGGGCTCAAGCCCTTGATGAGGTAGTCGCGGTGGCTGAGGTGGTGGAACAGGTCGTCGCCGGCGTCTTGCGCGACGTGGTTGCGGTAGACGCCGAGCTGGCATAGCGCGCGGTGGTCGCGGTAATAGGCCAGCACGCGCAGGCTGCGCGCGATGCACAGCACCCACGACGACAGGCTGTACTGGCGGCGCCGGGCCATCCAGTGTTTGGTCAGGTGAGCGAAAATCATGATGCGCTCCGGGCAATCGTTATCGGTGGATTCGTCTTCGTACTTTGCTGAACGGCAGTGAATCGTTCAGAAGATCAAGATCGTAACCACCAACACCCCATCCCTCTATTATGATTTTCCGTTTTCATGTCTCTCATTTTTGTTGATTTTTTGTCAGGCAAGCGCCAGACGCAAGACTAGCACGATTGCCGCGCCGAACATCAAAATCCTGCTCGATAATTGAGTCAGACCGAACAAGTTGAGGAGCATGGCATGGTGTATGAACTTTTTTATTGGCCGAGCATCCAGGGCCGCGGCGAATTCGTGCGCCTGGCGCTGGAAGAGGCGGGGGTGCGATACGTGGACGTGGCGCGCGCGCCGGGCGGCATGGCGCGCATGATCGCGGCGATGGACGGCGCCGACCACCCGTCGTTCGCGCCGCCGTTCCTCAAGGCGGGCGATGTGACGGTGGGCCAGACCGCCAACATCCTGATGTTCCTGGGCGAGCACCATGGGCTGGCGCCACGGGATGCGCAAGGTAAATATTGGGTGAACCAGATCCAGCTGACCATCGCGGACCTGGTCGCCGAGACGCACGACACGCACCACCCGATCGCGACGTCGCTGTATTTCGAGGACCAGCGCCCGGAAGCCAAGCGCCGGTCGGCCGATTTCATCGACACGCGCATCCCGAAGTTCTTCGACTGGTTCGAGAACATCCTGGCCCGGCCCGAACCGAAGGACTACCTGCTGGGCGACACGGTCACGTACGCGGACCTGTCGCTGTTCCAGCTCGTCGCGGGCCTGCGCTACGCCTTCCCGAAGGCGCTGGGCCGCATCGACGCGGGCTATCCGCTGCTGACGGCGCTGCACGACCGGGTGGCCGCGCGGCCGCGCATCGCGGCCTACCTGAAGTCCGGGCGGCGGATTCCTTTCAACGAGGAAGGGATCTTCCGCCACTACAAAGAGCTGGACAGGTAGTCTAGTCCCACTGCGGCGCGAAGTCGGGGCTGACGAGGCGTTCGTCCCGGTCCAGCGCGTCGATGTCGGCGATATCCTGCCGCGACAGGATCAGGTCGCGCGCCCGCAGGTTGCCCTCCAGGTTCGCGCGCTGCGTCGACGACGGGATCACGGCATATCCTTTCGCCATCGCCCACGCCAGCGCCACCTGGGCCGGCGTCGCGCCGTGCACCTGCGCGATGCGGGCGATGGTGGCATCGTCCATCACCTTGCCGTAGGCGAGCGGCATGTAGGCGGTGAGGTGGATGCCGGCATCGACCATGAACGCGTCCACTGCGCGGTTCTGCAGGAACGGGTGCAGCTCGACCTGGTTCGTCGCGATGTTGTCCGCACCGACGGCCGCAATGGCTTCGCGCAGCAGCGCAATCGGGAAGTTCGATACGCCGATGGCACGCGTCAGGCCGGACTCGCGCGCGGCCAGCAGCGCTTCCATGGATTCCGCGACGGACACCGCGGCGCCCGGCGACGGCCAGTGGATCAGGGTGAGGTCGACGTACTCCGTGCGCAGTTTCACGAGGCTTTCTTCGAGGCTGGCGCGCAGGCGGTTCGCGGCCAGGTTCTCCGTCCAGATCTTGGTGGTGACGAAGACGCCGCCGCGCGCCACGCCGGATTCTGCCAGCGCCTGGCCGACTTCGGCCTCGTTGCCGTAGATCTGCGCCGTGTCGATGTGGCGGTAACCCAGTGCCAGGCCGGTGGCGACGGAATCGATGGCTTGCCGCTCCTTCAGGCGGAACGTGCCGAGGCCCAGTTGCGGGATATTGGTATGCATGGTTTTTCCTTTCAATTCAATGCATGGCGACGGCGCGTTCGCCGCGGACGGCGTGCCGCGGCGCCGGATCGCGCCGGTCCAGCCAGCCGGCCAGCGTGGTGAGGGCGAGCGCGCCGATGACGATCAGGGCGCCGATCCAGGGCGTGTGCATCAGGCCGAGGTGTTCGACGATCAGGCCGCCGCCCCAGGCGCCGATGGCGATGCCGACGTTGAACGCGGCGATGTTCAGGCCCGATGCGACGTCGACGGCACCCGGCGCATCGCGTTCGGCGCGCTGCACGACATAGACCTGCAGGCCCGGCACGTTGCCGAAGGCGACGGCGCCCCAGGCCAGCACGGTGACGAGGACGGCGATCTTGTTCGCGGCCGTGAAGTCCAGCACGAACAGCACGCCGGCCAGCAGCGCGAACACGATCTGCAGGGCGCGCACGGGGCCCTTGCGGTCCGCCAGCTTGCCGCCCCAGATGTTGCCGAAGGCGACCGACACGCCGTACACGAGCATCACGAGGCCGACGCTGTTCGACGAAAAGCCGGCGACCTGTTCGAGGATCGGCGCGAGGTACGTGAAGGCGATGAACGAGCCGCCGTAGCCCAGCGTGGTCATCGCATACACGAGCAGCAGGCGCGGTTTCTTCAGCACGGACAGTTGCGTGAGAAGGCTAGCCGGCTTGCTGCCGGCGATGCCGCGCGGGACGAGCAGGGCGATGCCGGCGAACGCGATCACGCCCAGCAGCGCGACGGCCAGGAAGGTCATCTGCCAGCCGAAGTGCTGGCCGATGAACGTCCCGAGCGGGACACCGGTCACGAGGGCCACGGTCAGGCCGCTGAACATCAGCGCGATGGCGCTGGCCGCTTTTTCTTTCGGCACGAGGCTCGTCGCGATCGTCGAACCGATCGAGAAGAAGACGCCGTGCGCGAGGCCCGTCAGTACGCGGGCGGCCATTAGCGCGGCATAGCCGGGGGCCATCCACGCGGTCAGGTTGCCGGCCGTGAACAGCAGCATGAGGCCGAGCAGCAGCGTCTTGCGGGGCACCTTGCCGGTGAGGGCGGTCAGCACCGGCGCGCCGATGGCGACGCCCAGCGCGTACAGGCTCACGAGCAGGCCGGCGGACGGCACGGACACATTCAGGCTGGTTGCGATGGTGGGGATCAGGCCGACGATCACGAATTCCGTCGTGCCGATGGCGAAGGCGCTCAGTGTCAGCGCCCATAAAGCGAGTGGCATGGTGTTCTCCTTGTTGATGCCTCGATGGGATGAGGGCATTCTGGCCGTCCCGTCCACAAAGAAAAACCCGTGGCCGTACAATAGACTTTTGACCTGGGAGCAAAAATGCTGGACGTGGGCGCGTTGATCGCATTCGTCGCCGTGATCGACACGGGTTCGTTTTCGAATGCCGCCGAGCGGCTGGGGCAGACGCCGTCCGGCGTGTCGCGTACCATCTCGCGTCTGGAGCAGCAGCTCGGCATGACCCTCATCCACCGCACGACGCGCCGCCTCGATCTCACCGAGGAAGGCAACTGGCTGCTGGCCCGCGCGCGCCGCATCCTCGCCGACCTGGAAGAGACGGAGTCGCAGGCCGCCCTCGCGCGCGCGCAGCCCGCGGGCCTCGTGCGCGTGAACGCCGCGACGCCGACCCTGGATCACCTGATCGCCCCGCAGCTGGCGGACTTCCTCGATGCGTACCCGCAGGTGCAGGTGGAACTCACGAGCGGCGAGACCGTCGTCGACCTGATCGAGGAGAAGGCCGACGTCGCGATCCGCATCGGCCAGTTGACCGACTCGACGCTCAATGCCCGCCGCCTGGGCCGCAGCCGCATCCGCGTGCTCGCCGCCCCCGGCTATCTCGAACGCCACGGCACGCCGCGGCAAGTGGAAGACTTGATGAAGCACCGCCTCGTCGGCTTCGTCGCGCCCGCGTCGCTGAATACGTGGCCGCTGCGCGCCGGCACGGAAGAGGGCTGGCGCATCGCGCCGCACGTGACGGCCACCAGCGGCGAGACGGTCCGCCACCTCGCGCTGCAGGGCGCGGGCATCGTCAGCCTGTCCGACTTCCTCACGCGCGCCGACGTCGCCGCGGGCCGCCTCGTGCCTGTGCTGGAAGAGGCGGCGCTGCCGTGGACCCAGCCCGTGTGGGCCGTGTTCTACAAGCAGGGCGCGCTGGCGCCGCGCGTGAAGGCGCTCGTCGACTTCCTCGCCGACCGGCTGGCCGGCGTGCTCGAACCTTGACCATCCATCCCGACAAGGAGACCGCATGACCATCACGACTTCGCACATCCTTCGCATCGCCGCATTCTCGGACGGCGACGCCGGCGGCAATCCGGCCGGCGTCTGGATCGGGGAATCCCTGCCGCCGGCCGACGAGATGCAGCGCCTGGCCCACGCCGTCGGCTATTCGGAGACGGCATTCGCCGAACCGCAAGGAAAGGGCTGGCGCGTGCGCTACTTCTCGCCGGCGTCCGAAGTGCCGTTCTGCGGCCACGCGACCGCCTTCGCGTCGCCCTTCGACCGTAATGTCGCCATCGTTCAGCGCCAGCGCATACACGCCGTCGCCGTCGCGCCGGGCCAGCGCGGCGCCGAGCGCGATCGTCGCG
>NZ_JBKYMO010000217.1:0-9309 GCF_047302915.1 Massilia sp. CT11-108
GCCGACCGCCGCGGTCCGCAATTCGTGACCCGCGTCGGCGCCGGCCTGAGCGTCGCCTCGTTCGCGCTCATGTTCGCCATGCCGCACCTGCCGCCGTCGGCGCAACTGGTGCTGCTGGCCCTGGCGACCGTCGGCTTCGACCTGGGCGTGCAGGCGACGATGATCGCCCACCAGACCATCGTCTACGGCATCGCACCGGAAGCCCGCAGCCGCCTGAACGCGATCTTCATGACCACGATGTTCGTCGGCATGGCAGCGGGCGGCGCGCTCGGTGCCCAGGCGCTGGCTGCGTGGGGCTGGAACGGCATCGTGATCCTTGCCGTCGCATCGAGCCTGGCCGCGCTGGCGGTGCGGATCCGGGCCGCGTCGGCGCAATAACAGACATCAGGAATGACCGGCGCCAGGCCACGACAACGCGGCCTGGCGCCGTACTTTTGCGGGCCGCACCGCCCGCGCGACGAGCACCGTCGTGCCCACGCAGGCGGCGACGACGGCGACGAACGTGCCGTAGCGTGCCGGTGCCGGCTGCTGCATCAGGGACTGGCCGGGCAGTGTCGTCGCGATCCCGACGAGCAGCATCATGACCGGGAAGTGGAAGAAGAAGGTGAATGCGGCAGCGGGTTCGTCGCGCACCGCCTCATGCTGCGCGCCGGGCGGGTACTGGGCCCAGGCGATGGTGGCGAAGCCCCAGCCCACGAGCAGGAACTTACAGTCGGCGAGCCAGGCGCCGGACGCCGGCGACCCATGTACGCCGGCGCCGAGGAAACGGGACAGCAGCAGCGCGGCGAGAAAGCCGACGATGGCGACGGGCCGCGACGGCCTGGCGCTGTGCAGCGCGCCCATGTGCGCCACCGCGACGCCGGTCAGCCAGATGGCCGACCAGATCAGGAACAGGGGCGGCGCCAGCACCACCACGGCCGCCAGCAGCACGACCCGGCCGGCGCGCGTGGCGCGCAGGAAGACGTCCAGCAGGATGAGCGACCAGAACAGGAACGACAGCAGGTACAGCATGCCGTTGCTGCCGAACGTGGGCACGACGAAGGGCTGCAGCATGAACAGATTCCCTAACAGCGCGGCATAGCCGAGCGAGAGCGTGCTGAAGGCGGGATAGGCCGTGTACAGGTCCGATCCGTTGAAGAACCGCGCGCCCGCGGCATCGAACAAGGCGCCGAGGGCCAGGCCGGGCAGGAGAATCCGGTACAGCGCGATGGCGTGCCGGCCCGGCGTTGCAGGGGCGGGCGGCCCGTGGGCCTGTAGCGCGCGTCCCGTCAGGATGCCGTCGAGGACGAGGAAGACGGCAAAGGATTCATGGCCGAGCCCCGTGAAGAAATAAAAGACGTCGGACAGCCACGTTTTCGCCTGGACGTGTTCGTAGTCCACGAACAGCAGGAAACGGACGTGGTACATCAGTGCCACCAGGACGCTGGTCCAGCGTGCTACATGCAGGAACGCGACGAAGCGCCCCTGCATGCTAGCTTTTTCCAAGCTAAAAATTCCAATAGACATTGTCCAAGTTCATCAAGCGTGATGTGGCTTCATGTTAGGGCGCGGATCGGCATAGCTTTTGCGGCTGCGCAGGCAGGCCCACACTGTGTGTGGAAGTCACACTTCAATCGCATCGGCCAATAATATGTAGCGATCGGTTGCTTAAGGAAAGATAAATTTCCCAATAAAAACAATGAGGTAGCAGGGAATAAAAAGTGATTCAAATGAAATAATCTGTGAGAAAAATGTGTCAACTTTTTATTATCATTGCCCCGTTCTCATCTGCCCTGCCCATCCATGTTGCTACCCAGCGCCTCGTTCGACCTGACCGATGCCAACCGTCCCATCCGCCTGCGCATGTCCACCGCACGTGGCGTCCGGGACGACCAGCTGCTCGTCAAGCACGTCAGCGGCATCGAGAGCATGTGCGGCGGCATCGAGTACTCGCTGCTGTGCGTCTCCACCCAGGCCGGCCTCGCGCTGAAGCAGTTCATCGCCAATCCCGTGGAGCTGCAGTTCGTCACCGACAGCGGCGGCCTGCGTTCCGTGTGCGGCATCGTCGCGGCGGCGTCCGAAGGGCAGAGCGATGGCGGGCTGGCCACCTACCAGCTGATCGTGCGCGATGCCTTCGCCCTGCTCGACAAGACGTCCGGCACGCGCGTGTTCCGCAATGCCAGCGAAGTCGACATCACGGATATCCTGCTCAAGGAATTCCGCCAGGCGAATCCGGTCGCGGCGCGTGCGTTCGCTTACGACCTCGGTAGCCTGAAGTCGTACCCCCAGCGCGAATTCACGATGCAGTACAACGAGTCGACGGGCGCGTTCCTGCGCCGCCTGTGGAAGCGGCGCGGCATCTCGTGGTTCATCCAGCCCGGCGCGGCGAGTGAACGGGGCAGCGACGAGACGCCGTTGCATACGCTCGTGCTGTTCGACGACGCCATGGCGCTGAAGAAGAATGCCGGCGGCGAGGTGCGTTTCCACCGGGACGATGCGACCGAAGTCCGCGACGTCATCACGGCCTGGCACGCCGTGCGCACGCTGACGCCTGGGAAGATCAGCCGCCAGAGCTGGGACTATGCGACGTCGGGCGCGGCGACGACCCAGGAAAACGGGATGAACGACCAGGGCGAACTGGGCAACCATTTTGCCGCGAGCCTGGACGACTACCTGGTCGACCCGCCGCACCTCGGCGACAACGACGCCGATTACCGCAGCCTGGGCGTGGCGCGCATCCAGCGCCACGAATACGAAGCCAAGTACTTCCAGGGCGAGGGCAGCGAGCGCAACATGTGTGTCGGCCAATGGAACACCATCGTCGGCCATCCTGAGCTGAACGCTCATCCGGAGGCCGAGCGCGATTTCGTCGTCACCGAACTGCGCGTGGAAGCCGAGAACAACCTGCCGAAGACGCTCGACGACCAGGCGCGCCGCCTGTTTTCGCTGAACCGCTGGCGCGACGGCAGTGCCGCGCTGGGCCAGGCCAGCGCCGAACGGGGCGTGCGCTACACGAACCGCTTCAGCTGCGTGCGGCGCGGCGTGCCGATCGTGCCGGCGTACGACCCGCGCGTGGACCTGCCGCGCACGGAACTGCAGTACGTCACCGTGGTCGGCCCGGTGAACGAAGAGATCCACTGCGACCATCTCGGCCGCGTCAAGGTGCGCTTCCCCGGCGCCCGCGAGGACGATCACGCGCATGCGCACGGCGCGGGTGCGTCCGACAGCGACCGCGACTCCGCGTGGGTCCAGGTGGCGAACCCGTGGGCGGGCGACCAGTATGGGACGATCTCGCTGCCGCGCGTGGGCCACCAGGTGCTGTGCGCCTTCGTCGGCGGCGATCCGGACAAGCCCCTGATCATCGGCCGCGCGCATGGCGGCAAGACGCCGCCCCCGTCGTTCAGCCGCACGAGCCGCCTGCCGGGCGACCGCTATTTGTCCGGCATCGTCAGCCGCGAAGGCAAGTCGCAGCGCTACAACCAGCTGCGCCTGGACGACACGCCGGGAGAAATCAGCGCGCAGCTGGAAAGCGTGCACGCCCGCAGCCAGCTGAACCTCGGCTACCTGACGCACCCGCGCCAGGACGGCCGTGCCGACCCGCGCGGCCAGGGCTTCGAACTGCGGACGGACGACAGCGGCGCCATCCGCACGGCCAAGTCCCTGCTGATCTCGGCCTGGAAACGCCTGGACGCCGCCGGCACGCAACTGGGCAGCAACGAGCACCTCGCGCTGATGCAGGATTGCCTGGACCTGTTCAAGACGCTGGGCGAGTACGCCGCCCAGCGCCAGGGCCTGCCCGTCGACCCGGCGCCGCAGGATGCGCTCAAGGCCGACCTCGAGGCGGCACCGGGTGCGCGCAATGCGGACGTGGCGGGCGACGCCAAGCCGACCGTCAGCGTGACCGGCCCGGAAGGCATCGCGTTCAGCACGCCGAAGACGATCGTCAGCTATGCGGGCGTCAACCTGGACACGGTCGCGCAGCAGCACATGCAGCTCGCCAGCGGCAAGCGCTTCAACGTCAACGCAGGCAAGGGCATCTCGCTGTTCTCGCACAGCGACGGTATCACGCAGATCGCCCACAACGGCGACTTCACGATGCAGAGCCAGCACGACGACATGAAGCTCGTCTCCGCCAAGGACATCAAGGTGACGGCGGCCAAACGCATGATCGCGATGGCCGAGGAAGAGATGACGTTCATCGTCAGCGGCGGGGCTTATCTGCGGCTGAAGGGCGGCGACATCGAGATCGGCGGGCCGGGGAATTTGACCGTCAAGACGGCGGAGCATCACTGGAATGGGCCGGCGAGCGGGAAGACGGAAATGCCGTCATTCGGTGCGGGCACGTTCGAGCGCACGCCGCGCCTGGTCCGCGCCACCGACGGCAAGCCGGTCGAGGGCATGCAGGTCCACATCGAGCGCGATGGTGCCGCGCCGATTACGGGCGAGACGAATGCCGCCGGCGAGGGGCCGAAGGTCAAGGGTGACCGGCTGGAGCTGCTCAAAGTAACGTTCAAAAAACTGTTGAAGTAAGCAGGAGCGGTAATGGAAGGCACGACAATGGACGAACCGACCGTGATCGCGGTGGGCGACGGCAGCGGCAGTACGCTGCTCAACGAAAGCTACCTGGACGTGGTGATGCAGTTGCCGTTGCCGGGTATCGTGATCTTTGTGCATGGGGTGAATTCGGATGGCGAGTGGTATCAGGCGGCGGAGCGGGGTCTGTGCAACGGCTTGAACACGCGCCTTGCGCGCCAGCGTGGGGAGATCGTTCACGCGAACACGAATGGGGGGCAGTTGAAGGCGGTCGAGTACCTGGATGATCTGACCGCGGATGGTTACCTGAATCCGGACAAACAACCAGATACGTTTATTGCGCCGGATGCTCACTATTCGCCAGTCATCCAGTTCCGCTGGGGCTACAAAGCGAGCGCCGAGGATTTGCAGACCTATGGTGACGGTATTTTCTTGAACGAGAATAATTACTGGGGCGGCGGTCCTTTCGCCAACGGTTGCACGTCGCTGCCGGACTTGTGGGGCCAAGGCTTGAACGACCAGCTCTTCCTTTGGCTGCATGCGCAGCACTTGAATCCCACCAACGACCGTATGGTATATGCCTGCCCGCCGCGCCCGTATTACGTACTGGCTGCATTGCGGCTCGCAAAATTGATCAAGGCGATCAGGGAAAAGCAGGCAGACGTACCTATTACCATCGTGTGTCACAGCCAGGGTAACATGGTCAGCTTGGCGGCAGCCTTCCTCGGCGACCGGTTCGGTGAGGTCAAAGATGTCGCCGGCAAGCCCGGTCGTTGCGTGGCCGACAGCTATGTGCTGTGTAATCCGCCGTACAGCCTTGTGAAGAAGAACCTCGTCGAGGCATGGTCGGGTACTGGAATAGCGGCGAGGGAGTTTCATTGGGGGCGGCAGACCCTCAAGGCTCGTACCACGACCTTGAAGCACTTTTTCGACATTATCCGCAAGCAGGCGGAAAACGCACAGGCACCTGACAAGATCGACGCGTTCATGAAGAACCAGCCACATGGATTCACCGCACAAGCGGACCGTGAGCAATGGGGATTTGGTCCGAACAAGACGAATCACGGTCGCGTTACTCTGTATTTCAATCCTCACGACCAAGTGATTTCGGCTAGCCCGGTGCAAGGGATCGGTTGGCGTGGGATGAGCACTGAAGAAATAAAGGCGGCAGGAGGTGATGACGTCTTTTGCCAGCGCGTATTTGCCGAAAAGTTTCCTGTTGGTAAAGAGGGTGTCAAGGCCTACCATTTCTGGAAGAATCACCATGGCACCGGATTGAAAACTGGTAGTCAGAATTTCTGGCATCCCGCGTCCCCACAGGCGAAGTACGCGATCAAAAAAGGGCTGGACGCGAACAAGAACTGGCTTGCCAAGGTGGTGACGATCGCAACGGCACCGGTTTTTTATCTGGTCACGGCCATCATTGATATCCGCATCAACGCGCTTCCGGACGACGATTGGGAAACACCCCTGGATGCGCCAAAGCTACCGGAAGCGTTCGAACCGAAGTCGATGCGTTTCGGAAAAATCGGCGATATATTTGACGAAGGAACGGATGCGCCGGGGGCGAGCCGAGACCGCGAGCGCGTGCGTGAGGAAGGCGATCCGTACGACACCGATGAGGGAGGAAAGGCTGAGGGAAGCAAGGATACCGAAGCGTCGCTGCGTTACGAGCATCACGCGCTGCTGCGGATGCGGGCGAGGCGCGAAGACTTGCATCAAGATTCCGATCCCGGCAAAGGACTGTACCGAAATTCAGAATTCGTCACCGAAGAAGATAATCTCGACGGGGCCAGCGATAATTTTAAGGCTTGGCGCGCGAAGAAGATCAAGGAAACGCTGGCGGAGAACGTTAAGGCGCCAGCTACCGATCACTCGTCGATCATGACGAATCCAGATCATGCCAAGAAGGCGCTGGCGTATGACATTCCTGTTGGGGTATGTCATATCAAGAATGACGACGTCCGAATGTTTCGTCAAATGGCGGATTGGCGTTACGCGAGTGGTTTGGATGATGGTAATCCCGTCAAGGAATTCATTGAATATTTTAAAATTGGGAAATTTAAAGGGGATGCCATCTATGACTGGGCTAATAATGATCGGCATGGAAAAATGCCTGAGAAGATTGTTGATGAGCGAGACATGCTCGGTCTTTAATATTTGAGAAAGCGATCCATGCGTAGTCTTGCAAATACACCGATTCGCCGTGTCGTCTGCGGCACTCTTGCCTTTGTAATGGCATTGTTCATGTCGCTTTGGATGATGTGGCGCGCCGATCCAGACGCTATTCGCCCTCTCTCCAATGCCCAGATCTTTACTAGATTGTTTGCAATTCCCGCCACATTTGCGGCGATCACGCTTGGTGTTATGACTGGCTTTTTTTCACGCCCAGCGCGTGCTGAAGTATTGCCGAAACCTGTCGCAACCACTCAGAAAGCGGAGCCATTCACGGCTCAGGTAGTCGGATTGCAGTGGTTGAATCCCTTGCAGCGGAGGGATTATCCGACTGAATGGCAACTGCTGTGGACACTCGGTCTGGTCGGCCCCAATAAAAATGACGACATGGTCAAAGCCAAGCCGGAAAAATACGGCAAGTTACAGGCTATTGGATCTATTGCCGTGGGCAACGACGGCAAAGAGACTTTTAAAGGATATCATCATAAATATATTGAGGAACTGATATACGCCTATCATGATATCTATTTCATGGATTCAAACTATTTCTATAACGCGCACTCCAGAGAGGATAAAACATCATGGCGGGAACTGGCTGGGATCCATATCGAGTACGCTCTACCGGAGGGAAAACTCGACCCTGTCGAGGCAGGGAATTTTCTTCGAGATATCATCACCAATACTTTCAGCATCGGTAGCAAATCGTTTCCGAATGCGTGGACCCGGAACACGCCGCCAGACGTACGTATCACTATGGGCGGCGCCAACGCCGGTTTCACGTCATTGTCTGCCGCACTGGACTACCTGCAAGCCCACCCGAACGAAACGGTGTGGGTCATGAACTGGGACGCGCCGAGCCGTCCAAAAGATCGCCAGATAAACGAAAACATGGTGCAATTGATCCTGGCCGGTCCAAACTACAAAACGGAACGTGCGCCGCTGGCTTGGCTCGGCTATCCGGCGAGCGCCAAGGTCACTGATTTCGATACGGCTAAAGACAAACCGCCGCGCGTCATCCAGGCATGGAAGGCAGCCTTCGAAAAGGCTGCGCACAATGCCGGCAAGCAGACGACTGACGTCGGCTACGTCATCCACGACGCCAACAACAACGCAGTGACGGCGTCCGACCGCATCGCTGCGCTGGCGCGTACGGCAACCGAGGAAGTGCCGGAACTGGACTTCATGAAGCAAGCGTTCAATACGCCCGCACTGCTCGGTGAGATGGGCGCGGGCACGGCGCTCACGAACGTCGCGCTGGCCATCGCCTACGCCAACCACATCGGCAAGACCGTGCTCGTCGCCGGCACGACCGACCAGGCCCAACCGATTGCGACCCTGGTAGTGCCGCCGGCCATCGTGCGGCCGATCCGGCCCGACGAGCCCTGGTTTCGGGCGCGAGGCGAGAATACTGCCCACCTGGCGTGGTGGGGCATCCGCCACGACGTCAAAGACACGACGCAAGGCTATTCCCGCTGACGAGGTACCGCATGCGCAAGGTCATCCGCCTGAACGACCCGACCACGCACGGTGGCAAGGTCATCACGGCGTCTCCCAACAGCAAGGTGCAGGGCGTCGCCGTAGCCCGCAAGGGAGACCGCTGCCTGTGTCCGATCCGCGGCCACGACAATTGTGTGATCGCCGAGGGCGAGCCGCAGGTGCTGATCGACGGGGTGCCGGTTGCGTTCGAAGGTCATGCGACGAGTTGCGGCGCCAAGCTGATCTCGACCGTGGGCACGAGCGGCCGTGATTAAATATCGGACCTCGTCGACTATACGTATTTTCTCAATCAGGACGCTGCGTCGGATTGCGTTTGGCATTCTGCGACGGATGAATACTGGGCCTCGCTGATATTCGGTATCACTTTGGCCGTCTTGGCTCGTCCCGTTCACCGCCACGCCGAGGCCGAGCGCGACGCACTCCGCCGCCGACAGGATACTGCTCACCCGATAAGCCGGCGCAATCTTCGGAAAATGCCGCCGCCGCCACAAGACCGACGGATGGTCGGGCAGGGCATCGTCCGGTCTGCGAATACCTCGACGACACCGAGGCGCCGCGTCTGCGTCCGGATGATGCGTTGCGGCGCGCGCGCCACCGGAGCTGGATGGAATTCGGCTCGGCGCTGCTGCACGCGCCGCCGTACTTCGACGGCGAACGCTTCTGCATCGTCGATGCGGTGTTTGCGCCGGTGTTCCGCTATCTCGACGTGTTCGAACGCATCGGCGAGTTCGGGATGCTGGCTGGACTGAGCAAGGTGCAGGCATGGCGCGCGGCGCTGGCACTGCGGCCGTCGGTCCGGGCAGCCGTCGATCCGCCCTATCCGGAACTGTTGACGGCCTTCCTGGCGCGGCGCGGGGCGGCGCTCAGCCGGCACATGCGGGAGCAGGGGGGAGAAACGAAAACAGCGGCCATCAGCCGCTGTCTTGTATGAATTCTGTGGTCGGGGTGAGAGGATTCGAACCTCCGGCCTCTACGTCCCGAACGTAGCGCTCTACCGGGCTAAGCTACACCCCGACTGGTATGGGTACTGCTGAGGGAGAAAAACAGATGGTCGGGGTGAGAGGATTCGAACCTCCGGCCTCTACGTCCCGAACGTAGCGCTCTACCGGGCTAAGCTACACCCCG
>NZ_JBKYMO010000218.1:0-9291 GCF_047302915.1 Massilia sp. CT11-108
GTACCGCATCCGGCTGGCGTCGGCGCAGCCGGCGCCAACGCCCTCGTGCTGAACGTGCGCGAGGATTCGTGGATCGAAGTCCGTCCGGCCAAGGGCGGCGCGCCGCTGTTCTCGCGCCTCGTCAAGGGTGGCAGCACGGAGACGGTCAGCGTCGACCAGCCGGTGCGCGTCACGGTCGGCAATCCGGGCGGCGTCACGGCCACGCTGCGCGGCGCGGCAGTCGCCCTGCCGCAAGTGCCGGGCAAGACGATCTCCCGCGTGAATTTGCAGTAAGAACGGAAGCAACGAGATGACTCTTTCGAACAACGCCAACGACCCGATCGGTTCCGGCCCGCTGGCGCGCCGCGCCAGCCGCGGCGTGGTCGTACGGCATGGCGCGCGCAAGGTGATCGTCGGTGGCGATGCCCCGGTCGTCGTGCAGTCGATGACGAACACGGACACGGCCGACGTGATCGGCACCGCCATCCAGGTCAAGGAACTGGCGCGTGCCGGTTCCGAGATCGTGCGCATTACCGTGAACACGCCGGAAGCGGCGGCCGCCGTGCCGGCGATCCGCGAACAGCTCGACAGGATGGACGTCGACGTCCCCCTCGTCGGCGACTTCCACTACAATGGCCACCTGCTGCTGCGCGATTATCCCGAGTGCGCGCAGGCGCTGTCGAAATACCGCATCAATCCGGGCAACGTGGGGCAAGGCGCCAAGCGCGACACCCAGTTCGCCCAGATGATCGAAACCGCGATCCGCTACGACAAGCCGGTGCGCATCGGCGTCAACTGGGGCAGCCTCGACCAGGCGCTGCTCGCCCGCATCATGGACGAGAACGCCGCCCGCGCGCAGCCGTGGAGCGCGCAGTCCGTCATGTACGAAGCGCTGATCACGTCGGCGATCGAGAACGCGCAGCGCGCCGAAGAAATTGGTATGCGGCGCGACCAGATCGTCCTGTCGTGCAAGGTGTCGGGCGTGCAGGACCTGATCGCCGTCTACCGCGAACTCGCGAAGCGCTGCGACTATGCACTGCACCTGGGCCTGACGGAAGCGGGCATGGGCAGCAAGGGCATCGTCGCGTCGACGGCTGCGCTGTCCGTGCTGCTGCAGGAAGGGATCGGCGACACGATCCGCATCTCGCTGACGCCGGAACCGGGCGGCGACCGCACGAAGGAAGTGGTTGTCGGCCAGGAAATCCTGCAGACGATGGGCCTCCGCAAGTTCACGCCGATGGTGATCGCGTGCCCGGGCTGCGGCCGCACGACGTCGACCGTGTTCCAGGAACTGGCCGACAACATCCAGACCTTCCTGCGCGAGCAGATGCCGGAATGGAAGAAGACCTACCCGGGCGTCGAAGCGATGAACGTGGCCGTGATGGGCTGCATCGTGAACGGGCCGGGCGAGTCGAAGCACGCGAACATCGGCATCTCGCTGCCGGGCACGGGCGAATCGCCGGCGGCCCCGGTCTTTGTGGATGGGCAAAAGGTCGCTACACTGCGGGGCGAGCGGATCGTGGATGAGTTCAAGACGATCGTGCTCGAGTACGTACAAAAGAAATACGGCTAATAACGTCGTTCCCGCGAAAGCGGGAACCCATACTGAGCATCTTTAGTCACCTCAGCATGGATCCCCGCTTTCGCGGGGACGACGGAAACGGAAAATAGAAATGTCCGAGAAAAAAGAGAAAATCGTCGCCATCAAAGGCATGAACGACATCCTGCCGGCCGACGCGCCGCTGTGGGAACTGTTCGAAAACACCGCGGAATCCGTGCTGAAGAGCTACGGCTACCAGAAGATCGTCACCCCGATCGTCGAAGAGACGGGCCTGTTCGCGCGCGCCATCGGCGCCGTCACCGACATCGTCGAGAAGGAGATGTATTCCTTCACCGATTCGATGAACGGCGACCAGCTGACCCTGCGTCCCGAAGGCACGGCCGGCGTCGTGCGCGCCGTCGTCGAGCACAACCTGGCCTACGACGGTCCGAAGCGCCTGTGGTACAAGGGCCCGATGTTCCGCCACGAGCGTCCGCAGCGCGGCCGCTACCGCCAGTTCTTCCAGTTCGGCGCGGAAGCCATCGGCTTCTCCGGCCCGGACATCGACGCGGAACTGATCATGCTGTGCCGCCGCCTGTGGGACGACCTAGGCCTCGACAACATCCGCCTCGAACTGAACTCGATCGGCAACGCGGAAGAGCGCCAGCGCCACCGCGCCGACCTGATCGCCTACTTCGAAGCGAACATCGACGTCCTCGACGCCGAAGCCAAGCGCCGCCTGCACGCGAACCCGCTGCGCATCCTGGACACGAAGAACCCGGCGATGCAGGACCTCGTCAACAACGCGCCGAAGCTGCTGGACTACCTGGGCGGCGAATCGCTCGCGCACTTCGAGGGACTCAAGCAGATCCTGGATGCCAACAATGTCCAGTACACGGTCAACCCGCGTCTCGTGCGCGGCCTCGATTACTACAACCGCACCGTGTTCGAGTGGGTCACGGACATGCTGGGCGCGCAGGGCACCGTCTGCGCGGGCGGCCGCTACGATCCGCTGATCGAGACCTTCGGCGGCAAGCCGACGCCGGGCATCGGCTTCGCGATGGGCATCGAGCGCCTGATCGAGCTGATGAAGGCGCAGGGCGAACCCGCCGAGCCGGCCCAGTGTGACGTCTACCTCGTGCACCAGGGTGAAGACGCGCAGATGAAGGCGTTCATCCTCGGCGAGCGCATCCGCGACGCGGGCCTGGACGTCGTCCTGCACTGCGCGACCCCGGCCGGCGCGGGCAGCTTCAAGAGCCAGATGAAGAAGGCCGACGGTTCGGGCGCCGCGTTCGCCGTGATCATCGGCGAGGACGAGGTCAACAACGGCGTCGTCGCCGTGAAATCGCTGCGTGACAGCGAAGGCGGCCAGCAGCAGACGAGCGTGCCGTTCGACGAAGCCGTCGACTTCATCGTCGACCAGATCGTCGGTGGCCACGATCACGACCACGATCACGACCACGTGCACTACCATCCATAATTACGAACCCGCGCCGACACGCGGGAACTTCCCGAACCCGCGCAGACACGCGGGAACTTCCCAACACGATAACGAAGAAGACGAACGTCCATGGCATACGATCTCGAAGAACAAGAACAGATAGCCAATTTCAAGGCCTTCTGGGACCGCTTTGGCAACCTGATTACCTGGGTGCTGATCATCGCGCTGGGTGGCTACGCCGCCTGGAACTTCTGGGGCTCGCATCAGCGCTCGCAGGCTGCGGAAGCGTCCGGCCTGTATGACGGCCTGACCGAAGCGATCCAGGCGAAGGATGCGGCCAAGGTCCAGCGCATCACGGGCGACATCGAGAACAAGTTCGGCTCGACCGCCTATGCCCCGATGGCCGCGCTGGCCGCCGCCAAGGCCGCGTTCGACGCGAACGACCTGAAAACCGCGAAGGCCCAGCTGCAATGGGCGGTCGATCATGGCGACGACGAGTACAAGGCCATCGCGAAGCTGCGCCTGTCCGGCGTGCTGCTGGACGAGAAAGCGTTCGACCAGGCGCTGGCGCTGCTGAACGGCGAGTTCCCGGCGCAGTTCGCGGCCGAGGTGCAGGACCGCAAGGGCGACGTCCTCGTCGCGCAGAACAAGCTGGCGGAAGCCCGCGCGGCGTACCAGGCGGCGCTCGACAAGATGGAGAAGAACCATCCGGGTCGCCAGGTCGTGCAGGTCAAGCTGGACGCCATTGGCGGTTCGGCACCGGCGCAGAAAGCGGCAGCGTAAAATAACAATTCCGTCATTCCCGCGCAGGCGGGAATCCATACTGAGTTTCAGAATTCGATACGTCGCACATGTCGCGACTTCGGTAAATCAGCATGGGTTCCCGCTTCCGCGGGAACGACGTATTCAAGAACAAGGTAAATAAGACATGCGTATTACCCGGAAGCTCGTTGGTGTCGGTATGTTCGCCCTGATGGCGGGCTGCTCCTCGCTCAATCCGTTCGCGTCCAAACCGAAGGGCAACCAGCCCACGCCGCTGGTCGACCTGAAAGGTTCGATGGCCGTGCGCACGGCGTGGAAGCTGGAAGTCGGCAAGTCGCAGAGCTATATGTTCTCGCCCGCCATCGCCGACAACACCATCATCGCGGCCGGGGGCGACGGCACCATCGTGCGCGCGGAAGCGGCCACCGGCCGCCAGATCTGGCGCACGAAGGCCGGCATGGACCTGACGGCGGGCGTCGGCACGGACGGCAGCGTCATCGTGCTGGGCGGCGCCAAGGGCATGCTGCTGGCGTTCGACATGGACGGCAAGAAGCTGTGGGATGCCCAGCTGTCTTCCGAGATCCTCTCGTCGCCGGTCGTGGGCCAGGGCATCGTCGTCGCGCGCAGCATCGACAACCGCATCGTCGGCTACGACGCGAAGACGGGCCAGAAGAAGTGGACCGTGCAGCGCAACGCACCGGCGCTCACGCTGCGCCTCGCGCCGGGCATGGTTATCCACGACAAGGACGTGCTGGTTGCACAGCCGGGCGGCAAGCTGATGTCGCTGATCCTCGCCACCGGCGCGCCGCGCTGGGAGATCGAGGTCGGCGTCGCCCGCGGCGCGACGGAACTGGAGCGCGTCACCGACATGGGCGGCACGCCGGTCGTCATCGACAACGACGTGTGCGCCGTGTCGTACCAGGGCCGCGTCGGCTGCTTCGACCTGGCCACGGGCAGCCCGCGCTGGACCCGCGACCTGTCGTCGGAAGTCGGCGTCGCCGCGGACCAGCGCTTCGTCTTCGTCCCGGACGACAAGGGCGCCCTCTACGCGTACAACCGCGACAGCGGCACGAGCGCGTGGAAGAACGACAAGCTGGCCTACCGCCGCCTGTCCACGCCGGTGTCGTACGGCCGTGCCGTCGCCGTCGGCGACTACCAGGGTTACGTGCACTTCCTGTCGCGCGAGGACGGCTCGTTCCTGTCCCGCGCCGCCACGGACGGCAGCGCCATCGAATCCACGCCGCTGGTCGTCGGTTCGAACCTGATTTTTCAAACACAAAATGGAACCGTGACCGCCATCGCGGTCGAATAAGATTCAATGAAGCCGGTAATCGCACTCGTAGGTCGTCCCAACGTCGGAAAGTCGACCTTATTCAATCGCATGACCCGCTCGCGCGACGCGCTGGTGGCGGACTTGCCCGGCCTGACGCGCGACCGCCACTACGGCGAAGGGCGCATGGGCGAACGTCCGTTCCTGGTCATCGATACCGGCGGTTTCGAGCCGGTCGCCAAGGAAGGCATCATGCACGAGATGGCGCTGCAGACGCGCCAGGCCGTCGCCGAGGCGGATATCGTCATGTTCATCGTGGACGGCCGCCAGGGTCTCACGCCGCACGACAAGACCATCACGGACTTCCTGCGCAAGTCGGGCCGCAAGGTCATGCTCGTCGTGAACAAGAGCGAGGGCATGAAGTACACGTCCGTCACCGCCGACTTCTATGAGCTGGGCATGGGCGATCCGTACGTGATCTCCGCCGCCCACGGCGACGGCGTGCTGGACCTCGTCAACGAGGCCATCGACGTCGCCGTCCAGCAGCGTCCGGAGGAAGCCGAGGAGTTCGATCCGGCCGACTACGGCGTCAAGATCGCGCTGGTCGGCCGTCCGAACGTCGGCAAGTCCACGCTGATCAACACCCTTGTCGGCGAGCAGCGCGTGATCGCGTTCGACATGCCGGGCACCACGCGCGACTCGATCGAAGTCCCGTTCGAAAAGGGCGGCAAGCACTACACGCTGATCGACACGGCCGGCATCCGCCGCCGCGGCAAGGTGTTCGAGGCCATCGAGAAGTTCTCGGTCGTGAAGACGCTGCAGTCGATCTCGGAAGCGAACGTCGTCGTGCTGATGCTGGACGCGCAGCAGGACATCTCCGAGCAGGACGCGCACATCGCCGGCTTCATCCTGGAGACGGGCCGCGCGCTCGTCGTCGCCGTCAACAAGTGGGACGGCCTGACGTCCGACGTGCGCGACCAGGTCAAGAACGACATCGACCGCAAGCTGAACTTCCTCGACTTCGCGGAGACGAAATTCATCTCGGCGCTGAAGGGCACCGGCATCAACCACCTGATGAAGGCGATCGACACGGCGTACGCCGCGGCGACCGCGAAGCTGTCCACGCCGCGCCTGACGCGCGCGCTGCAGGAAGCGATCGAGAAGCAGGAGCCGAAGCGCAAGGGCAGCACCCGTCCGAAGATGCGTTACGCGCACCAGGGCGGCCAGAACCCGCCGATCATCGTCATCCACGGCAATGCGCTGGATGGCGTCACGGAACCGTACAAGCGTTACCTGGAAAAGCATTTCCGCGATACGTTCGATCTCATTGGCACGCCGCTGCGCATCGAGCTCAAGAGCGGCAAGAATCCGTTCGCCAAGGAATAACCATAATGCGTGAAAACCATTTGTGTTAAATGTTTTTCACGCGTGCGAGGCACTTTTTAAGCCAGCTTTAACCATAGCAGTACGACAAAAAAGAGCAAAACAGGTTACAGTTAGCTTGGGCGAACATTCACAGCTTGAGAATGTTGGCGCAGCCACTTGAAATCCGGCATCCCGCCACAATTTTTATACGACAACAACATCACGGAGCTGTCATGAGCAACAAAGGGCAACTGTTACAAGACCCATTCCTCAACGCCTTGCGCAAAGAGCACGTCCCCGTCTCGATCTACCTGGTCAACGGGATCAAGCTCCAGGGCCACATCGAGTCCTTCGACCAGTACGTCGTCCTCCTGCGTAACACCGTCACCCAGATGGTGTACAAGCATGCGATCTCTACCGTCGTTCCGGCCCGTGCGGTCAATCTCAACCTCGAACAAGACGCCGAGTGAGGTCGATGGCTGACGTTTCCGGCAACATCATGCGCGCCGCCCTGGTCGGTATCGATTTCAACGCTGGCGATTTCAAAGCCAGCCTGGAAGAACTGGCCCTGCTGGCGCGCTCGGCTGGGGCCGAACCGATCAGCACGATCACAGCAAAGCGCAACAGTCCCGATCCTGCGTATTTCGTCGGCAGCGGCAAGGCCGACGAAATCGCGCAGGCCGTTCTCGCCGACAAGGTCGAGATCGTCATTTTCAACCACGCCCTGTCGCCCGCCCAGCAGCGTAACCTGGAGCGGCGGCTCAATGTGCGCGTGGTCGACCGTACCAGCCTGATCCTCGACATCTTCGCGCAGCGCGCGCAGAGCCACGAGGGCAAGCTGCAGGTCGAACTGGCCCAGCTGCAGCACCTGGCCACGCGCCTGATCCGCGGCTGGACCCACCTGGAACGCCAGAAGGGCGGTATCGGCCTGCGCGGTCCCGGTGAAACCCAGCTCGAGACCGACCGCCGCCTCATCGGCGAGCGCGTCAAGATGCTGCGCACCCGTCTCACCAAGCTGCGCAAGCAGCACGAGACCCAGCGCCGTTCGCGCGGGCGCAACCAGACTTTCTCGGTGTCGCTCGTCGGCTATACCAACGCCGGCAAGTCGACCCTGTTCAACACCCTGACGAAGGCCGGGGTGTACGTCGCGAACCAGCTGTTCGCAACGCTCGACACGACGTCGCGCCGCCTGTACCTCGGTCCGGATACCGGCAACGTGGTCGTGTCCGATACGGTCGGTTTCGTGCGCGAACTGCCGCACCAGCTGGTCGCCGCTTTCCGCGCCACGCTGGAAGAAACCATCCACGCCGACCTGCTGCTGCACGTCGTCGACGGTGCTTCTCCCGTGCGGATGGAGCAGATCGAGCAGGTCAACGAGGTCCTGCGCGAGATCGGCGCCGACCATATCCCGCAAATCCTGGTCTGGAACAAGATCGATGCGGCCGGCCTCGAGCCGGAGATCGAGCGTGATGAATATGGTAAGATCAGCCGCGTTTTCATCAGCGCCAGGAGCGGCGCCGGCCTCGATCTGCTGCGCGACGCGATCGTCGAGGCGGCCGGCAGCCCGGCCGTTGTGCCGGTTGTCGACGAGCACCCCGACCTCATGCCCGCGACTCCCCATCCCGGACCACACTAGTCTATGCTTGTTTCTCTGATCAAACGGATCGGCGTGCGGCTCGCGCCGACCGGTCGTCACGCCGGCGCGCGCAAGGCCGGCGTGCCTCTTTTTTCCCTCAATGATCCGCGCTGGGGCCACAACCCCAAGTCGAACGAGGGCCGCCGTCCGAACAATAACAACAAGAACGACAACGACGGTCCGCCCGACCTCGACCAGCTGTGGCGCGATTTCAACCAGCGCCTCAACAAGCTGTTCGGCGGCAAGCGCGGCGGCGACGGCGGTCCGTTCCGTCCGGACGCGCGGGGCGTCGGCCTCACGGCCACCGTCGTCGGCGCCATCGCCCTCCTGATCTGGCTTGCCAGCGGCGCGTTCATCGTGCAGGAAGGGCAGGTCGGCATCGTCACGACGTTCGGCCGGCTGTCGCACGTCACGGGCGCCGGCTTC
The DNA here is from genome assembly GCF_047302915.1 of Massilia sp. CT11-108. Lineage (NCBI taxonomy): Bacteria > Pseudomonadati > Pseudomonadota > Betaproteobacteria > Burkholderiales > Oxalobacteraceae > Massilia > Massilia sp. CT11-108. The sequence goes on from NZ_JBKYMO010000218.1 coordinate 8,420, forward strand.
AACTGGCGCTGGCCCGCGCCGTTCCAGTCGCACGAGACCGTCAACACGGCGCAAGTGCAGACGACCGAGATCGGCTACCGCGCCAATGTGCGCAACAAGCAGCCGAGCGAAGCGCTGATGCTGACGGGCGACGAGAACATCGTCGACGTCCAGTTCTCCGTGCAGTACAAGATCAAGGACCCGGTCGCGTGGGTGTTCAACAACCGCGACCAGGTCGAGACCATCCGTGACTCGGCCGAGACCGTCGTGCGCGAACTCGTCGGCCAGAACAAGATGGACACCGTCCTGTACACGGGCCGCGACAAGCTGGCGGCGGAAGCGCGCGAAGCGATCCAGCGCCTGGCCGACCGCTACAAGATGGGCGCGGAGATCGTCGGCGTGACGATGCAGTCCGTGCAGCCGCCCGACCAGGTCGCCGCCGCGTTCGAGGACGCCGGCAAGGCGCAGGAAGAGCGTGTCCGTGCCCGCAGCGAAGCGCAGGCGTTTGCCGACGAGGTCATCCCGCAGGCGAAGGGCAAGGCCGCCCGCTTGCTGCAGGATGCCGAGGCGTACCGCGCCAGCGTGGTGAGCGTCGCGACCGGCAACGCCGCGCGCTTCGACAAGATCGTGGCCGAGTATGCGAAAGCCCCGGCCGTCACGCGCGACCGCATGTATATCGAGACGATGCAGCAAATCCTTTCCAGCACCAGCAAGGTCATGATCGACGCCAAGAGCGGCAACAACACGATCTACCTGCCGCTCGACCGCCTGCTGGCCCAGTCGACGGCCAACGAGGCGGCGCGCGGCGCCAATTCCGGTCCGATGATGGCACCGCAGCAGAACCCGGCGCAGCCGCAGGCGCAGCAGCCGGCGCAGCAGCCGGCGCCGGCTGC
>NZ_JBKYMO010000219.1:0-9221 GCF_047302915.1 Massilia sp. CT11-108
TTTTTTTAATGAAACGGCCCCCACCGTCATCTACACCTCTATATTCGTCGGCAGCGTCATATGTGTATAAGACACCGGCGCCGCTATCCGTTCCTGTCGATGCGCCTGACCGTCAACGGCGAGCGGCTCGCGCGGCGCACGCCGTTCGTCTTCATCGGCAACAACGCCTACACGATGCAGGGCCTGGCGATCGGCGAGCGGGCGCGCCTCGACGAGGGCGTGCTGAGCCTGTACGTGGCGCAGCATCCTACGCGCCTGGGCCTGCTGCGCTTCGCGTTCGATGCGCTGCTCGGGCGCCTCGGCCAGGAGCGCGACTTCGACGTGCTGACGGCGCCCGAGTTCGACATCGACACGCACCGCCACCGTCTGCTCGTGGCGACCGATGGCGAAGTGACGGAAATGCACCCGCCGTTACGCTACCGGATGCGGCCTGGCGCACTGACGGTGCTGGTGCCTCCGGGAGAGAATGGCGTCAATCAACCATAACGGAAAGGGGAACCCCATGCGCACACTCGTCCACCTGTCCGACCTGCACTTCGGCCGCGTCGACGCCATGCTGCTCGACCCGCTGCGCGAACTGGTCCACAAGCTGGCGCCGAACGTCGTCGTCGTGTCCGGCGACCTGACGCAGCGCGCCAGGAGCGAGCAGTTCGAGGAAGCGAAGGCCTGGCTCGATACGTTGCCGGGCCCGCAGATCATCGTGCCGGGCAACCACGACATTTCGCTGTACAACGTGTTCCGCCGGTTCCTGCTGCCGCTCGACCGCTACAAGCGCTACATCACCGACGACCTCGACCCCGTCTATATCGACGACGAGATCGCGGTGCTGGGCGTGAACACGGCGCGTTCGCTCACGTTCAAGGACGGCCGCGTCAACAAGGAACAGGTGGACAAGATCCGCGCGACCCTGTCGGGACTGCCGAAGGAGGTTACGCGCGTCGTCGTCACGCACCATCCGTTCGACCTGCCAAAGGGCGCCGAAGAGGATGACCTCGTCGACCGCGCACAAATGGCGATGGACGTGTTCGCGGAACTGGGCATCGACCTGTTGATGGCGGGCCACCTGCACATGAGCCATGCGGGCAACACGCAGGCCCGCTACAAGATCAGCGAATACGCCGCGCTCGTCGTGCAGGCCGGCACGGCGACCTCCACGCGCGGGCGGGGTGAAGTGAATTCGTTCAACGTGCTCCGTATCGAGCCCCAGCGTATCGAAGTCGACCGCTACGGCTGGGACAGCGTGCACAACCAGTTCCAGGTGCTGAACACGGAGAAGTTCATGCGCAGCGGGAACGTCTGGACGGAAGTGCCGGATGGGATGATGGCGGCCGGAATTTAGCCGCAGGCGCATGGCAACGTCGTCCCCGCGCAGGCGGGGACCCAAGTACGCGTATCGACGGCTCATGCAAAATTGGACCCCCGCCTTCGCGGGGGCGACGGGTCAGATCCAATATTCTCCGAGCCGCGCCATCCATTCCTTGATCCGGTCGGACCACGGCCGGTGCCGCCACCTTTCCAGCGTGACTTCCTTCGAGTCCCTCAAATCCTCGTTGAACGCGCTTTCCATCGCCGCGCCGAACGCCGGATCGATGACAACCACGTTCAGTTCGTAGTTGTGGATGAAGCTGCGCCGGTCGATGTTGGCGGAGCCGATCGTCGACCAGCCGCCGTCGATCACGGCCGTCTTGGCGTGCAGCACCGCGATCTGCAGCTCGAAGATACGCACACCGCCGGCCAGCAACTGGTCGTAGAAGCCCTGGCCGGCGTAGCGGATCAGGCTGTGGTCCGAGACGCCCGGCAGCACGAGCCGCACGTCCACGCCGCGTTTCGCCGCGGCGATGAGCGCGTCGACGATCTGCTGGTCCGGCACGAAATAGGCCGACGTGACGTGGATCGATTTCTTCGCCTCGCTGATCGCGACGACGAGCGCCTTGTAGATGTCGGATTCGTGAGCCGGGTCGGACGCGAGCACGCGGACGATCTTGTCGCCGACGGGCGCCAGCGTCGGGAAATATTCGGCCTGCGGCAGCTCGCCGCCTTCCTGCTGCACCCACAGGTTCACGAACGACCACTGCAGCGGCGCGACGGCCGGGCCTTCGATCTTGACGTGCGTGTCGCGCCAGCCGACCTTGTCGCCGTCGACCTGGTTCGGCTTCTGGCGCGAGCGGAACAGCGAGCTGTTCGCATACGTGCTGCTGATGTTGATGCCGCCCGTAAACGCGACCTTGCCGTCGACGACCATCAGCTTGCGGTGGTTGCGGTTGTTCAGCTCCCACTTGCCGCGCGCCTTGGCGGGATTCACCGGATTGAAGACCAGCACGCGGATGCCGGCCTGGCGCATGCGGTCGAAAAAGGCGGCCGGCGTCGCGAGGGCGCCGACGGCGTCGACCATCACGTTCACGGCCACGCCCTGGCGCTGCTTCTCGATCAGCACGTCGGCGAATTCGATCCCGACCTGGTCCTGGTCGAAGATATAGGTTTCGAGATTGATGGAACTGGTGGCGGCGCGCGCGGCGGCCATCATTTCGCGCATCGTCGCGGGGCCGTCGAACAGCAGCATGACCTTGTTGCCCGCGATGAGGGGGACGCCCGTCGCCTGTTCTTCCAGCGCCGCCAGCGCCTTCAGGTTGCCGCTCGCATTGGCCCAGCGCCGCGCCACGAGGGCGGACGCCTGCTTCGGCGCCAGGGCGCCCTTGGTCGTCGCGATCGTGGGCACGGCCTTCGCGGGCGCTTCGGGTTCGACATCCGGCAGCGACTTGCACGCGACGACGCCGCAACTGAGGCACAGGGTCAGCAGCCAGGCGAACGGGGAACAGTAACGTGCAAAGCGCTGTCGGAGTCTCATTTGAAACCTCTCGGGTTGGCAACCACGGCCTCGTCGAGGTCGCGCGGTCCGATGAAAAAGTCGAGCGGCGCTGCCCGCAGGCGGCGGCCCAGTGCGCGCAGCAGGCGGAATCCGTTGCGGAAGCGCACCTTGCGCGCCCGCAGCGCCACCCACAGCGCGAGGCCGAAGCTCACCAGCAGGTTGACCATGCCGATGAGGGCGATGCCGACGAACGTGATGGCGATCGTTTCCGGATCGACCTGCTGGCCGAGCCCGACGAAGCCGATGGCGAGATTGGCGGATGAAAAGGTCACGTGGCGTACGTCCAGCGGCAGGCCGAGGAGGTAGCCGACGGTGCCCGTGATCCCCATCAGCATGCCGAACACGAAGTTGCCCATCAGGCCGCCCAGGTTGTCCTCGACGTAGCGGGCGAAGCGGGCACGCCGTTCCTCGCCGAGCAGGCGGCGCAGCCAGCGCAGTTGCTGCACGCGCTGGCCCATGCGCGTGTACATGGCCTTGTTGTCGTAGTAGCCGGACACGAGCCCCGACACGAACAGCCACACGCCCGCGATCGCGGCATGCAGCAGCGCGAGCGAATGCCATGGGTGACTGTCCGCGATCAGGTGCTCCGCCTTGACCGGGTTCACCAGGTGCGTGCCGAAGATCCAGTACCAGGCGAGGGCGATGGCCCACGCGACCGGGATCACGGTCGCGAGGTTGCCCAGCACGGCGACGATCTGCGTCCGGAACACTTTATTCACGAGGGCCGCCATGCTGTCGACGTCGACCTGGCGCCGGCTCGAGCCCCGCTGCGCCGTATCGTGCAGGGCGGCGGCGATGCGCGCGGCCGTCATCGCCGGCTGCTTGGTCGCGATGGTGAAATGCAGCACGTGCACGAGCATGAAGCCGGCCGCGTAATTGAGGCTGTAGAGCAGGGCTTCGATCAGCGGGGCGCGGTGCTGGTACGAGATCAGGATCTTGATGAGCGCCATGAAGCCGATGATGATGCCGGCCCCGGCCGACGACGCGAACATGCCGCGCAGGTCCGCGCGCCGCTCGGCGATGTAGTGCTCGCCCGTGCGGCTCGCGTTTTCCGTCACGTTGCGCGCCAGCAGGTCGATGTTGTCGCGCAGCAGGCCGCGCACCTGGTACTTCGTGTTGTGCGCTTCCGCGAGTTCCTGGGCGAGGTCGACGGCGGCTGCGCGGCGCAGGCTCGTCGGCGGCTCGGTGGGCGGCGTCGCCTCGTTCGCGAGCGTTTCCACGTCCACGGTGGGCGCGGACGGCAGTTCTCCGCTCGTGTCGACGAGGAACAGCAGCTTTCTCAGGCGGTCGATACTCTGCGTCAGGGCGACGAGCAGATAGGTCAGCGCGACGCTCGTGCCGGAGGCGAGGGCCTTGCTGCGGATCTTCAGCACGACCGCTTCGCACTGGTCGAGCATGACGAGCAGGTGGCGCGCGTCTTCCATCGTGTCGACCTCGCCGCACATCAGGCGGCCGTAGTCGTCGAGGTATTTGTTCGCCTCGATGTTCTGCATGAGGAAGGGCGAGTCCACTTCCTCGATTTCCATGTGCGCGTGGATCAGGCGCGGCTCCAGGCCCAGCGCGCAGACGCGGCACGACAGGGTGCGGATGGCGTCCAGCAGGCCCGCCAGCACGATCCTGCGCGCGCGCGAGGACTCGGCGGATTCGTGCTCCGCGCCGTCCGGCGGCGCGGCGTTCGCGACCACGTCGAACAGCTCGAGCCAGTCGGCGTTCGGTACGGCGCGGATCCACTGGTAATCGTCTTCGCGGCACAGCACGCGGTCGAGCGTGTCGGACAGGTATAAATCGTCCAGCGCGGGCGGCAGGATGCGGTAGGCGATGCGTTTTTTCAGTTCCGTGAAGAAGCCATCGTTCGACAGGATGCCGACGTCGGAATACAGGCTCGTGTGGCGGCGCGTTTCGAGCAGCCGGGTCAGGTAGCGGCGCAGCGTCCAGGCCTGGCCGGGATGACCCTTCAGCAGCTGGGTCAAGGTGCGCACCTGGGCGCGCGCGTAGTCGTGGTCGCTTGCGCGGCGTGGGCGCAACCGGTCGACCAGGTCGACCAGCAGGTCGATGCGGTCGCTGTCCGGGTCGAGATGTTCGAGAATCGAGAGCATGGGAATCTTCGCAGCTAGGAAAGGTCAGTGTACGCGCGGATACGCGGCGGCCACTGTACGGTGACGAACCGAGCAGGCAGGCCTGCGTTACACTTGATGCCTGACGTCATCACTGGGGAGCAGCATGTATCTGACTTACTATAACGGCCAATGGGCCGAAGGGAATACGCCGTTGTTCGGTGCCATGGACCACAGCGTCTGGCTGGGTTCGTCCGTCTTCGACGGCGCGCGGGCGTTGCGCGGCCATCTGCCGGACCTGCGTCCGCACCTGGAGCGCGTGATCGCATCCGCGGACAAGTTGGGCCTGCAGTGCCCGCTGAACGTGGACGAGATGGAAGCGCTCGTGCGCGAAGGCGTCGCGCGCTTTCCGGCCGACGCGGAGCTGTACATCCGTCCGCTCGTGTTCGCCTCCGAAGGCTTCCTGATCCCGACGCCGGAAGCGGCCGCCTTCGCGCTGACGCTGTTCGACGCGCCGTTGCCGCCGTTCTCCGGCTTCTCGGCCTGTTTGTCGGCGCTGCGCCGTCCGGAGCCGACGATGGCCCCGACGGATGCCAAGGCGTCCGCGCTGTACGCCAACACGGCGCGCGCGCTGCGCGAGGCAAAGTCACGCGGCTTCGACAACGCCGTCCTGCTGGACTCGGCGGGCAACGTGGCCGAGTTCGCGACGTCGAACCTGTTCCTCGTCACGGCCGACGGCGAGGTCGTCACGCCCGCGCTGAACGGCACGTTCCTCGCCGGCATCACGCGTGCCCGCGTGATCGCGCTGCTGGGCGAGGCCGGCGTGAAGGTCGTCGAGCGCACCGTCAGGCCGGAAGAGTTGGACACGGCGCGCGAAATCTTCAACACCGGCAACTACGGCAAGGTTGCGCCGTGCACGCGCTACGAATCGCGCGAACTGCCGGCTGGCCCAATTGCGAAACAGGCGCGCGACCTCTACCTCGCGTTTACCGAGACTACCTGACACAAAAATTCGAGGTCAGAAAATTCGGGGTCAGAGCACATTTTTCACGAAATTCGGGGTCAGAGCACATTTTGGGGCAATGTCCGTAGAGTGAGTTTCACACGCGAGCGGATGACCCGCACGTACGCTCGCAGAGACAGTCTTGCGGATACCGATGGTGGCGCGTCGATGGCCGCCGAGGCCAGCTCTGCGCTGGAACATTGATCCAGAATGTGCTCTGACCCCGAATTTGCAAACGAATGGGCTCTGACCCCGAATTGGAGAAATAGTTTGACGAAAAAAAGCCAGGCGCGCGGCCTGGCCCGGAAATCCCGTTGGGGTCAATCGCTACTACTTTGCGCGGGGGATGGGGATCGCACGGATGGTGCCGCAGTCGGCCGACAGCCACTTGCCGCTGACATCCATGTCCACGGTCTGGTTGCGCCCCTGTTCTTCGCTCCGGATCTTCATGCGCGCCCGGTAACTCGTGTCGTTGTCGGCGACCAGGTCCCCTTCGCCGCTCACCTTCGGTTTCGTGCAGGTGAACGTAATGTGGCCGCGGGTCGCCGATTGCTGTGTGAACGACTGCCTGCAATCGCCCTGCTGGACCGGGAATTCCTTGCGCTCGGCCATCTCGCGCGTCATGCACATCTTGGTCTGCAGGGCGCCGTTGGCGCCGACGTCGAGCTGCACGCCATTCTGCTGCATCATCTTCTGCATCTGCTGGCGCTGCTCGGGCGACATGTTGGCCATGTGCTGCTGCATGGCCGACATCGCCTGCGATATTTGCGGGTCGCTCGACGTCATCGTGTTCGACAGCGACCACAGGCCGGGTTTCAGCGTCTGGGCGCCAGCCGGGAGCGCGGCGCAGGCACACGACAGCACGAGGACGGATGCAATGGATTTGTTCATCGTTATTTCTTCCTTTTAAATATTGGGCGGCGTCACGACGCCTCGCCATGCCGTCCCAGCACCTTGCGCTCCAGGTACATGAGGAGCAGGACGGTCTTGGCATCGACGATGTCGCCCGTCTCGACCAGCGCGAGGGCGTCGTCGAAATCCAGTTCCACGACCTCGATGTCTTCGCCTTCCCCGGGATTGCCGCCGCCCGCGTCGCAGCGCCGCGCGCGATCATACTCTGCGACGAACAGGTGGATGCGTTCCGTCGTCGATCCCGGGCTGACGTACAGCTGCAGCGCGGACTGCACGTGGTCGATGTCGTAGCCGGTTTCCTCGCGCGCTTCGGCGATGGCGCGTTCGGCCGGGTCGGCGCCGTCCAGCATGCCGGCCGCCGCTTCGAGCAGGTAGCCATCGTGGCCGGCCAGGCGGGCGCCAAGGCGGAACTGGCGCGTCAGCACCACCGACCGGTGGGCGCGGTTGTACAGCAGCACGGCGGCGCCGTCCGCGCAGTCGTAGATTTCGCGCGACTGGACCTGCAGTTCGCCGTCCTGGCGACGCTGGGCATAGGTGACGTTCTTGAGAGGCAGATAATGGTCCGAGAGGATCTCCTCGCGGACGATGCGCACGGTGTCGCGGGACATGGCATCTCCTGTGGTTGGCCTTGCCCGAGGATACACCGTGCGCGTCATGGACGGGCGCGCGCGCCCGTGCGGTCAACCCTGGCGGGCCGGTTCGCTGACGTAGATCTCGACGCGGCGGTTGCGCGCGCGGCCGGCCGGATCGTCGTTGTTGGCGATCGGTTCGCGGGAGGCGCGGCCTTCGACGGTGATGCGGGCCGGATTGATGCCGCGCGCCGTCAGGTAGTCGCGCGTGTGGGCGGCGCGGTCCAGCGAGAGCGGCTGGTTGATCTGGTCGCTGCCCGTGTTGTCGGTGTGGCCGATGATGGTGACGTTGGTGGCGGGATTTTCGTTCAGCGTCTGGGCGAAGCGGTCGAGGATCGGGCGGAAGTTCGGCTTGATGTCGGAGCGGTTCGTGTCGAACGAGACGTCGCTCGGGATCTCGAGTTTCAGGCGGTTGTCCGAGGTCTGCGATACCTGCACGCCGGTGCCGCGCGTGGCCTGTTCCATCTGCTGGCGCTGCTGTTCCATGTGGCGCGACCAGACGTTGCCGACGACGGCGCCCGCCGCCGCGCCCAGCACCGCGCCACCCGTCGTGGCGCCGAGAATCGCGCCGAGGCCGGCACCGACGCCGGCGCCGGTCGCAGTACCGCGCTGGGTCTGGCTCATGTCGGCGCAGCCGGTGGCGGCCACGGCGAAGGCGGTGGCGCACAGGGTGGAACGGATCAGGGTTGTTTTCATGGTGGTCTCCTTCAAAAAAAAATATCCGTTTCGTAGTCGCACCCGCAGCAGTGGGCGCGACCGCGAAACGGATCGGTCAGGTCCGCAGGTCACTGCGGTCCGGCACGACGCCGCGTGCCGCTATGATACTGCTATATGCCTCGGCCACTGATCAGGCGCACCAGGATCATGATGACGGCGACGACCAGCAGGATGTGGATGAAACCGCCGACGGTATAGGAAGTTACCAGACCGAGCAGCCACAGAATGATGAGAATGACGGCAATTGTGTAGAGCATGATAGTGTCCTCATGGTTGACCGGCGTTGCTGTGCCGTGATTCCAGTATCGAACTAACAAGCTTTGTATTCCGTACGATGCCGTACATTACGTCGCGCTTTTTTGTTCCTTGTGCAAGCCGGGAATCCAGCCCATGAAGCCCATCAGGCCGAGAAAGCCGATCAGGCAGGTCACGAGGCCGCCCGTGATCAGGAAAAAGACGTCCTGCGCCGCCAGCTCGGCCGCCGTCGCCTGCGGTGTCGGCTCAGCGCTTGCCAGGCCGAAGCCCGTCAAAAGAAGTCCCCAGAGAATGATGCCGATCCATGCCAGACGGTTCATGTCGCGTCCTTTCGCTTGAGTGAGCTCTGCCGTACGAAGCCGATACTGCTGTGCGGAGGCAAACTCATCCGTGCGCCAACGCACATTGCGAAAAAGAAAACTTAGTGAGCGATCGTGCAAGGTGCAAACGCCGCGCACCCGTCTCCAACATAGCACGCGGCTGGACAAAACAAAACCGGGGCCGAAGCCCCGGTTGACCGGTTGATGCGGGTTCCCTCACGCCGAACGCAGCGATCCTTTCACGATGCGCACGCGGTCGCCCGTGCGCCACGGCGGGGCGCTGTGCTGGTGGAACGTGCGCAGCGTGCCGTCGTCGAGGCGGACGCGGATCTCGTAGCTGATGTCGGCCTTCATGTTGCCTTCCACCTGGTTGCCCACGACGGCACCGCCGACCGCGCCGGCGACCGTCGCCAGTTGCCGGCCGTGACCGCTGCCGACCTGGTTGCCCAGCAGGCCGCCGAGGAC
>NZ_JBKYMO010000220.1:0-9205 GCF_047302915.1 Massilia sp. CT11-108
GTTCGAGGTCGGCGCGCGCGACACCCAGCAGCGGGCGCGCCATGGCCAGGCGTTCGTCGCCCAGCAGGCCGGGCGCGCGGTTGGCGGGATCCATGCCGGACAGGCCGGCCGGACCGGAACCGCGCAGCAATTGCAACAGCACCGTTTCGACCTGGTCGTCGAGGTGATGGGCCGTCAGCAGCACGCCGGCGCCATGGGCCCGGCACATCTCGCCGAGCGCCGCGTAGCGCAGCTTGCGCGCGGCAGCCTCGATGCCGCTCTTCCCTTTCGCGACGACGACAGCGCGCCAGTCGAACGGGATGCCCAGCGCAGCGGCGGCGGCCGCGCAATGGTCGCGCCAGGCGTCGGCATTCGGGCTCAGCCCATGGTGGACGTGGAAGGCGCGGGCGTTCAGGCCGTGCGCGTGCACGAGGTGCAGCAGCACCATCGAATCGAGGCCGCCGCTGAGGGCGACCGCGACGGGCGGCATGGCATCGGGAAGGTATGCTTCGCGCAGGGCCGCGATGGCCTGCCCGAACTGGGCGACAATCACGGCCGCCCCCTGCGTACGACGGCTCACTCTTCGCGCGGCGTCGTTTCCTTGAACTTGCCGTAGGCCAGCAGCTTGGCGTGGCGGGCATCCAGCAGTTCCCTGGTCTTCATGCCCTGGAACTGGCGCAGCGTGTCGGCCAGCGCGCGCTTGAGCATCTGGGCCATCTGGGCCGGGTCGCGGTGGGCGCCGCCCAGCGGTTCGTTGACGATCTTGTCGATCAGGCCCATCGCCTTCAGGCGGTGCGCCGTCAGGCCGAGGGCGTCGGCCGCGTCCGCCGCTCGCTCAGACGTCTTCCACAGGATCGACGCGCAGCCTTCCGGCGAAATCACGGAATACGTCGCGTACTGCAGCATCAGCACGGCGTCGCCGACGGCGATCGCCAGCGCGCCGCCCGAGCCGCCTTCGCCGATGATCGTGGCGATCAGCGGCACTTTCAGCTCGGCCATCACGTACAGGTTGTGGCCGATGGCTTCCGACTGGCCGCGCTCTTCCGCGTCGATGCCGGGGAAGGCGCCGGGGGTGTCCACGAACGTGAAGATCGGCAGGTTGAATTTCTCGGCCACCTTCATCAGGCGCATGGCCTTGCGGTAGCCTTCCGGACGCGGCATGCCGAAGTTGCGCATCGCGCGTTCCTTCGTGTCGCGGCCCTTCTGGTGGCCGATGACCATGCAGGACTGGCCGTTGAAGCGGGCCAGGCCGCCGATGATCGACTGGTCGTCGGCGAAGGTACGGTCGCCGTGCAGCTCATGGAAATCGGTGAAGATCGCGTTCACATAATCCATCGTGTACGGACGCTGCGGATGGCGGGCGATCTGGGAAACCTGCCAAGGGGTCAGCTTGGCATAGATGTCTTTCGTCAGTTGCTGGCTCTTCTTGGCCAGGCGGTCGATTTCTTCCGAGATGTCGACGGCGGAATCGTCCTGCACGAAGCGCAGCTCTTCGATTTTCGAATCGAGCTCGGCAATCGGCTGCTCGAAACTGAGGAAAGTTGTTTTACTCATTGTACCTCCGGGTGTGTTCGTGGCCGCGGAAGATCATCCGCGCGGCGGCAAGGGCGCTATTCTATACCGGAACCGGATCCAGGCTACGCCACAAATACCATGTGGCAACTGTTCGCCAGGGTTCCCAATTGGCGGCGACCTCGCGCGCATCGCTGCGCGAAACCGGCTCGCCGGAGAAGTAATTCTGGCTGATGCCCTGGATCAGGCCGGGATCGTCCAGGGGCAGGACGTTCGGTCTGAGCAGATTAAATATCAAAAACATCTCGGCTGTCCAGCGCGTGATGCCGCGGATCTGGACCAGCTCGGCGATGACGGCTTCGTCATCCATCTGCGACCATTGGTCGGCATGGACGCGCTTCGCCTTGAAGTGATCGGCCAGGTCGAGGATGTATTCCGTCTTCCGTTTCGACAGGCCGCAGCCCGCCAGTTCTTCCGCGCCGGCCTTGATGACCTGCGACGGCGTCATCTTCGGGCACAGCGTGCGCAGCTTCATCCAGGCGGTCTCGGCGGCCTTGACCGTCACCTGCTGGCCGACGATGGAGCGGGCCAGCGTGGTGAACGGGTCGGGATGGCCACGCAGGTGCATATCGCCGAATTGCGGGATCAGCTTGTTCATGATGCGGTCCCGACGCATGAGCTCGGCCTTCGCCTCCGCCCAGTACGGTGGGACGGAAGGCTGAACGTCCGGCGGCGCCGGGACGGCGCCCGCGAGGTCCTTGGAAAGTGCCATGCTCGTGCGCGGAGGGCCGGTCAGGCGCGACGCCAGTTGGTGCTGCCGTCCGGCTTGTCCTCGAGCACGACGCCGCCCGCGGTCAGCTCGGCGCGGATCGCGTCCGCCTCGGCGAAATTGCGCGCCTTCTTGGCGGCGGCGCGGCGCGCGATCGCGTCGACGATCGCAGCCTCAGTCAGGCCACCCTCGCCCGGCGTGCCGGCCTGCAGGAAGGCTTGCGGGCTGCGTTCGAGCAGGCCCAGCACGGCGGCCAGCGCCTTCAGCTGGCGCGCGGCCGCGACGGATTTGCTCTTGTTGACTTCCGTGGCCAGGTCGAACAGCTCGGCCACCGCCAGCGGCGTATTGAAATCGTCGTCCATCGCGTCGCGGAAGCGCTGCGCATGGGCTTCGTCCCAGTCGACGCTGACCGGCTCGCTGCCGAGGTCCACCTCGGACAAGGCCGTGTACAGGCGCGTCAGCGCGCCCTTCGCGTCGTCGATATGGACGTCCGAGTAATTCAGTGGGCTGCGGTAGTGGGCACGCAGGATGAAGAAGCGGATGACTTCGGCATCGTATTTCTTGAGGACGTCGCGGATCGTGAAGAAATTACCCAGCGACTTGGACATCTTCTCGTTGTCGACGCGCACGAAGCCATTGTGGATCCAGTAGTTCGCCATCGGCGGGCCGAACGCGCCTTCCGACTGGGCGATCTCGTTCTCGTGGTGCGGGAACTGCAGGTCGGCGCCGCCGCCGTGGATGTCGAAGTGTTCGCCCAGCATGGCGCACGACATGGCCGAGCACTCGATGTGCCAGCCCGGACGACCTTTACCCCATTTCGAATCCCATTTGGCTTCGTCGGGCTCGGATTCCTTGGCGGCCTTCCACAGCACGAAGTCGAGCGGATCGCGCTTGCCCGTGTTCACGTCCACGCGTTCGCCGGCGCGCAGGTCGTCCAGCGACTTGCCGGACAGCTTGCCGTAGCCCGGAAAATTCCGCACGGCATAGTTCACGTCGCCGTCCTCGCCCCGGTAGGCGAGTTCCTTCGTTTCCAGCTTTTCGATAATCGACAGCATGTGCGGCACGTACTCCGTCGCGCGCGGCGCGAAATCCGGCGGCAGGATGCCCAAGGCAGCAGTGTCTTCGTCCATCGCCTTGATGAAACGGGTCGTGAGCGACGTCATCGTTTCATTGTTCTCGACGGCGCGCTTGATGATCTTGTCGTCGATATCCGTGATGTTGCGGACGTATTTGACCTCGTAGCCCGATGCCTTGAGCCAGCGGTAGATGACGTCGAACGCCATCATCATCCGGCCGTGACCGACGTGGCAGTAATCGTAAACCGTCATCCCGCACACGTACATGTTGACCTTGCCGGACTGGAGGGGAACGAATACCTGCTTGTCACGCGCGAGCGTGTTGTAGATCTTGAGTTGGCTCATCGGATGTTTGCTAGAGGGTTGGAGCATGACGCTCGAAACGCAGCCTTGCGGCAGTGCCGTGACGTGGCAGGCGCGTCGGGAGTGTCAGGACAGCGAATCTTGGGAACCTTGTTCTTTTTGATAGAATCGGCAGTCCGTCGCAAAGTATAGCATTGATAAAATCCCGACTGGCCGCATATGCCATAGGTTTATTTTTCTGCAAAACCCTTGACAGCACTTTGCGCTATATCCACCGAGAGGAAGCTACGATGCACGTCCTGAAATCGCCCGGCGCCCGCTTTACTGCCCGCTTTGTCGCAGGTGTGGCCGCCCTGACCCTGTCCGCAGCCGCGTTCGCCGCCGACCCGCAAGTCTCGCTGAAAACGTCGATGGGCGAGATCGTGCTGGAGCTGAACCAGGAAAAAGCACCCATCACCGTGGACAATTTCCTCAAGTACGTCAAAGCCGGCTTCTACAAGGGCACGATCTTCCACCGCGTGATCGACGGCTTCATGATCCAGGCCGGCGGCATGGATGCCCAGTTCCATGGACGCAAGACGAACAAACCGATCAGGAACGAGTCCAACAACGGCCTGTCGAACGAAAAGTATTCCGTCGCCATGGCGCGCGAATCGAATCCGGACTCGGCCACTTCGCAATTCTTCATCAACGTGGTCGACAATCCCGGGCTCGATTATCCGAACATGCAGGGCTCGGGCTACACCGTATTCGGCAAGGTCGTGAAGGGCCAGGACGTCGTCGACAAGATCAAGGCCGTCGTCGTGGACGACATCCGGGGCCTCGAAAACGTGCCGGTCACGCCCGTCACGATCCAGTCCGCGACCCTCCTCAAGGGCGATAAAGTAAAATAACGAACTCGCAACTCCAACGATAGGAAAAAACATGACCACCGTACTCATGACCACCAACAAGGGCAACATCAAGGTCGAACTGGACGCCGACAAGGCACCGAAGACCGTTGCCAACTTCCTGGACTACGTGAACAAGGGTCACTTCTCGAACACGATCTTCCATCGCGTGATCAAGGACTTCATGATCCAGGGCGGCGGTTTCGAGCCGGGCATGAAGCAAAAGCCGACCGAGCAGACCGTCGAGAACGAAGCGAAGAACGGCCTCAAGAACGACAAGTACACGATCGCCATGGCCCGCACGATGGCCCCGCACTCGGCATCGGCCCAGTTCTTCATCAACACCAAGAACAATGACTTCCTGAACTACCCGGGCCAGGACGGCTGGGGCTATGCCGTGTTCGGCAAGGTCGTCGAAGGCCAGGACATCGTCGACCAGATCAACAACGTCAAGACGAGCCGTGCCGGCATGCACTCGGACGTACCGGCTGACGACGTCGTCATCGAAAAAATCGAAGTCGTCCAGTAATCTGAACAGGCAGGCATGACGCGCGGGCGCCCTGCTCCGGCGATTGATCCTGGTAGCACATGACCGCGCGCACGCTCGCACTCTTCATTTCCGACCTGCACCTGCAGGCATCCCACCCGCGTACGGCCGAAGCCTTTTTCCGCTTCCTGGCCGAACGTGCGGCGCATGCCGAGCGGCTTTATCTGCTCGGCGACATCTTCGAATACTGGGCCGGCGACGATGACCTCGACGACCCGTTCAACCGCAGCGTCGCCACCGCGCTGCGCCGCGTGAGCGATGGCGGCACGGCCGTCTACTGGCTCGGCGGCAACCGCGACTTCCTCGTCGGCACCGGCTTCGCCGAGGCGGCCGGCCTCACCCTGCTGCCCGAACCGCACGTGGCGACCATCGGCGGTTGCCAGGTCGTCCTCGTGCACGGCGACGCCCAGTGCACGGACGACGTCAAGTACATGGCCTTCCGCGCCCAGGTGCGCGACCCGGCATGGCAGAGCCAGTTCCTCGCCATGCCGCTGGCGCAGCGCAAGGCGATCATCGCCGGCCTGCGCGAAGGCAGCCGCGCGGCGCACGGCGAAAAATCGTACGAGATCATGGACGTCACCCCGGCCGCTGTCGCCGCGCTGCATGCGGACACGGGTACGGACATCATCATCCACGGCCACACCCACCGGCCTGCCCTGCACGAGGCCGGCGGCAAGCGGCGCTATGTGCTGCCCGACTGGGAACTCGACGCGGATCCCGTCCGCGGCGGCTGGATCGCAATCGACGAGGACGGACGCATCCTGCGCTTCGACCTCGACGGACAAACAATCTAACCCCTCTCAATCCTGCTAGGTCACCCTCGTATTGACCGCTGCCGACATGGTGTTATACTTCACTACAACACCACGACTCTACATCACCAACATGGAGGCAGGCATGACATGGACTGCACCGCGACGCAAGGAGGCCGGCAATGACGATCGGCTGGAATGACAACTCTCCAATCTACCGGCAGTTGAAGGACAGGGTGATCGGTATGATGCTCGATGGCGCCCTGAAGGCCGGGGATCCGCTCCCCTCCGTGCGCCAGATCGCAGCGGAATACCAGCTGAATCCGATCACGGTCTCGAAGGCTTACCAGGAACTGGTCGACGACAACTTAGTAGAAAAACGAAGGGGGATCGGTATGTACGTCACGGAAGGCGCGAGCGAGAAACTGCTCGCCAGCGAAAGGGAGCGCTTCCTGCGCGAGGAATGGCCGGCGATGCTGGAGCGAATCCGCCGCCTCGGCCTCAACATCGATCAATTGCTGCGTGAACCGGCCGGAGGCGACAAATGAGCGCCGTAATCGAAGCGAAAAACCTGACGAAGCGCTACGGCAAGCGCACGGCGGTGAACGGCATCGACTTCACCATCCCCGCCGGCCGCATCGTCGGCCTGATCGGTCCGAACGGCTCGGGCAAGACCACCACCCTGAAGGCCGCGCTCGGTCTGATCCCGTTCGAGGGCCAGTTGTCCGTGCTGGGCCTCGACCCGCGCACCCACCGCGACGAGCTGATGCAGGACGTCTGCTTCATCGCCGACGTCGCGATCCTGCCGCGCTGGCTGCGCGTGCGCGACGCCATCGACTTCGTGGCCGGCGTGCACCCGCGCTTCAACCGGGAGAAAGCGGAACGCTATATCGCGAACACGAAGCTGCAGCCGGGCATGAAGGTCAAGGAAATGTCCAAGGGCATGATCGTGCAACTGCACCTGGCCCTCGTGATGGCCATCGATGCGAAGCTGCTCGTGCTCGACGAGCCCACGCTGGGCCTCGACATCATCTACCGCAAGCAGTTCTACCAGAACCTGCTGGAGGACTATTTTGACGAGCACAAGACGATCGTCATCACGACGCACCAGGTCGAGGAAGTCGAGCACATCCTGACCGACCTGATGTTCATCCGCGACGGCCGCATCGTGCTGGCCGCATCGATGGAAGAGATCGGCGAGCGCTATGTCGAAGTGATGGTGCCGCAGGAAAAACTGAGCGCCGCCAACGCGCTGCAGCCGCTCGACCGCCGCACCGTGTTCGGCAAGGCCGTGATGCTGTTCGATGCCGGCCCCGGCGGCGCGTCGCGCCAGCAGCTGGCCGCGCTCGGCGAAACCCGTAATCCCTCCGTCGCCGATTTGTTCGTCGCGACCATGAAAGGAACCTACGCATGAACTCGAACACCATGAAATGGCTGCTCAGGCGCGAGTTCTGGGAGCATAAAGGCTCGATGTTCTGGGCACCGCTGATCGTCGGCTCGCTGCTCGTCGTGCTGCTGGGCTGCACGATCACCTACGGCATCATGCAGCACGGCATTCCCGCGCACGTGACGGTCAACGGCCAGACGCTGGATCACGCCCGCCTCGACCAGATCCTGCCCGAGGAAGCGAAGCTGGTGGTCGCGAAGATCGCCACCGGCATGTACCTGGGCGCATCGGCGCCGCTGTTTGCGATCCTGGTCGGCGTCGTGTTCTTCTACTGCCTCGGTGCACTGTACGACGAGCGCCGCGACCGCAGCATCCTGTTCTGGAAGTCGCTGCCCGTGTCCGATCCGATGACGGTGCTGTCGAAGGCCGCCATGGCGACGGTCGTCGCGCCCGCGATCACGCTCGTGCTGGCCGTCGCCACCTCGCTGGCGCTGCTCGTCATCGCCTGCCTGGCGCTCAGTACGCAGGGCCTGAACCTGTTCGCGTCGCTGCTGGCGTCGTCCGATCTGTACCTGTCGCCGCTGCGCCTCGCCGCACTGCTGCCGGTGTACGTCGTATGGGCGCTGCCGACCGTAGGCTGGCTGATCCTCGTGTCCAGCTGGGCGAAATCGAAGCCGTTCCTGTGGGCCGTCGGCGTGCCGGTCGTCGCGCTCGTCATCATCAAGTGGATCAACGCGGCGCTCGAGAATTTCTCCGGCCAGACGCTGCTGCTGTCGCACTACGCGAGCGACGTCGTCGCCCGCATCCTCGGCGGCATCGTGCCCGGCATCTGGTTCACGTTCCAGCCAGCCCTGCAGACCGGAGTGCGCCCGACCGAGAACGGCGTCGACATGAGCGGGCTCGTGTCCCAGTCGTACCTGTCGCTGGCCGGGATCGATGCCTGGATCGGCGTCGCGATGGGCGTCCTGATGCTGTATGCCGCCATCCGCATGCGCCGCTGGCGCGACGAAGGCTGAGGCCGTGCGCCCCGCCCTCGTCGCCCTCGCCCTGCTGTCCGCGTCGGCTTACGCGCAGGACATCGAGCCGGGCGCAAACCCGAGCGCAAACGGCGAAGGCGTAGTGCACGTGAATGCGATCAAGAATCCGGAGATGCATTCCTACCGCGCCATCGCCGCCGGCCTCGACACCTTCGACGCGCAGCACGCGCTGGCGCCCGCCGTCCCGCAACTGCGGTTCGCCGTACGCAAGCGTGGCGGCGCCCTTCTGGAAGGCGACCTGCCGACGGCGAAGCTGACCGCCGACGCGTTTACTCTGGCACTGCCGGTCGGCACGGACGCGCTGTTCGACGTCCCGCGCAGCCAGCCGGCGTGGGATGCGGACGCGGAGCTGGTGCTGAGCCGCAAGCGCAAGGACGTCCGGGTCTGGCCCTACGTGCGCACGCCCGGCCTGGCCGACAACCAGCGCCGCCTGGGCGACCTGCGGCTCGAATGCCAGGTCTTCGTCACCGTCGCCAAGAAGGAGGCGCCGTTCTGGGTCGTCGCGCTGGCCAACACCGTGTTCCTGACCGGCGACTGGTGCAGCTTCTTCAAGGACCAGGACCGCACATGGTCCGTGAACGTGGAATCGCCGCTCGCGTCCGCCATGCTGCGCGAAGGCGAGCGCACGCTGCCGCTGAAGGTGAAGGGTCGCCAGTTCGAGCTGCCGCTGTATGACGCCGGCTGGGGCAACGATGCCGTCGTCGACCTCGCGTTCGTCGCGCCCGAAGGAGCCACGCCATGAGAACCAGGCCTGTCGCGTTATTGTTCGCGCTCGCTTGCATCCTGCCGGCTGCACACGCCGACGAGCCCGTGCCATCGGTCCAGGTGAAGGGCATCGCGGATCCGGAAATGCGCTCGTACCGCAGCGTCGTGGCCGGCCTCGACGCGTTCGACGCGCATCGCGCGCTGGCGCCGCACGCCCTGCTCCGCTTCCGCATGCGCCACGCGGAAGG
>NZ_JBKYMO010000221.1:0-9192 GCF_047302915.1 Massilia sp. CT11-108
CACGACGGCCGCGAACGATCCGCCGGCGGCGCCGCCGCCGCAGGCCACCAGCGCGCACAATGCGGCGCAGACGACGGCGATCGGTAATACCTTGCCAGGCTTCAGGGGATTCATGGGGCGCTCCTTCGATTGTGGATGCGACGAATCGATTCTAGGAGCGCCACTTACCCGTTACGCATGACGGGCATCAAACGCAGTGCAGCGGTCGGCAGTACGCAACAAATCGCCTGTTGCGGCCCATGAAAAAAGCGGCCCGCGGGCCGCTTCGAGATCACATCCAGCCGTCAGAACTGCTCGACGTCCAGCGCCAGCACGCCGGCGGCACCGTCCACGATCGCGTGGCGCAGTCCATCCGCCTGCGCCAGCACGTGGTCCGCGAAGAAGCGCGCGGTGGCGATCTTGGCGCGGTAGAACGCCGCGTCGCCATCGCCTGCGTCCAGCTTCTGGCGGGCCACGAGGGCCGCACGCGCCATCTGCCAGCCGCCCAGCACGACGCCGGCCAGCTTCAGATACAGCACGCTGCCCGCGAACACGGCACGCGGGTCGGCTTTCGTGTTCGCCACGACGTAGTCGACGACCGCTTCCAGCGCCGCGCTGCCGGCCGCCAGCTGCGCGCGGATTGCCGCCAAGTCCGCGTCCTGCGCATCGCCCAGCTGCGCCTCGGTCGCACGGACCTGCGCCAGGATGGACTTGGCCACGGCGCCGCCGTCGCGCACGGTCTTGCGTCCCACGAGGTCATTGGCCTGGATCGCGGTCGTGCCTTCATAGATCGTGAGGATCTTGGCGTCGCGGTAATGCTGCGCGGCGCCCGTCTCCTCGATGAAGCCCATGCCGCCATGCACCTGCACGCCGTCGCGGGCGACGTTCTCGCTCATCTCCGTCGACCAGCCCTTGATCACGGGGACGAGGTATTCGTACACGGCCAGGTTGGCCTTGCGGGTCGCTTCGTCCGGATGGCTGTGCGCGAGGTCCGAGAGGCCCGCGCCGACGTACGCCAGCGCGCGCGCCGCTTCCGTCTGCGCGCGCATCGACATCAGCATGCGGCGCACGTCCGGGTGGTGGATGATGGCGACGGGGCCGGCGGAACCTTCGACGGCGCGCGACTGCACGCGCTCCTTCGCGAACGCGACGGCCTGCTGGTACGCGCGCTCGGCCAGGCCGATACCCTGCATGCCGACGCCGAAGCGGGCCGCGTTCATCATGATGAACATGTATTCGAGGCCGCGGTTCTCTTCGCCGACGAGCGTGCCGATCGCGCCGCCATGGTCGCCGAACTGCAGCACCGCGGTCGGGCTCGCCTTGATGCCCAGCTTGTGCTCGATCGACACGCAGTGCACGTCGTTGCGCTCGCCCAGCGAACCGTCATCATTGACCATGAACTTCGGCACGATGAACAGCGAGATCCCCTTCACGCCCGGGGGCGCGTCCGGCGTGCGCGCCAGCACGAGGTGGATGATGTTCTCGGCCATGTCGTGCTCGCCGTAGGTGATGAAGATCTTGGTACCGAAGATTTTATAAGTGCCGTCGCCCTGCGGCACGGCGCGCGTGCGCACGGCGGCGAGGTCGGAACCGGCCTGCGGCTCCGTCAGGTTCATCGTGCCGGTCCACTTGCCGCTGATGAGCGGTTCGATGAAGCGCGTCTTCTGCTCGGCAGTACCGGCGGTCAGCAGCGCTTCGATGGCGCCGTCCGTCAGCAGGCCGACGAGGGCGAACGCGATGTTCGCGCTGTTGAGCATCTCGATGCACGGCGTGGCGACGAGTTTGGGCAGGCCCTGGCCGCCGAATTCGGCCGGGTGCTGCACGCCCTGCCAGCCGGCATCCGCGAAGCCGCGGAACGCTTCCTTGAAACCCTTCGACGTCGTGACCTGGCCGTCGTGCCAGTAGCTCGGCTCCTTGTCGCCGGAATGATTCAGCGGGGCGACGACTTCGCCGCAGAACTTCGCGTTCTCTTCCAGCACGGCTTCGACGGTGTCGGGCGTCGCGTCTTCGCAGCCGGGCAGTTGGTTGATCTCGGACAGGTTGGCCAGTTCGTTCACGACGAACAGCATGTCCTTCAGGGGGGCGTTGTAGGTCACCGCAGTCTCCTAGTTTCTCTTTACGTAAACGTCAATCGTCGGGCGCAAAAAAGGCGGGAACCCATACAAAATACACGCCGCAGTGACTACGTTTGATTCAGCATGGGTTCCCGCCTGCGCGGGAACGACGGTTTAGCCCAGTTCCTTGACCAGCGCCGGCACGACCTCGAACAGGTCGCCGACGATGCCGTAGTCGGCCACCGAGAAGATCGGCGCTTCCGGATCCTTGTTGATAGCGACGATGGTCTTCGAATCCTTCATGCCGGCGAGGTGCTGGATCGCGCCCGAGATACCGACGGCGATGTACAGCTGCGGGGCGACGATCTTGCCGGTCTGGCCCACCTGCCAGTCGTTCGGCACATAGCCCGCGTCGACGGCGGCACGCGATGCGCCCATCGCGGCGCCCAGCTTGTCGGCCAGCGGCTCCAGGATCTTGAAGTTGTCGCCCGAGCCCATGCCGCGGCCGCCGGAGACGACGACCTTGGCGCCGGTCAGTTCCGGACGGTCCGACTTGGCCAGCTCACGGCCGACGAACGACGATTTGCCCGAGTCCGCGACGGCGGCGACGGTTTCGACCGCGGCCGAACCACCTTCCGCTGCGGCGGCGTCGAAGCCGGTGCCGCGCACGGTGATGACTTTCACGTTGTCCGTCGACTGCACGGTGGCGATGGCGTTACCGGCGTAAATCGGACGCTCGAACGTGTCGGGCGAGTCGACCTTGGTGATTTCCGAGATCTGGGCGACGTCCAGCTTGGCAGCGACGCGCGGCAGCACGTTCTTGCCGAAGGCAGAAGCCGGGGCCAGGATGTGCGAGTAAGCGCCAGCCACGGCCAGGATCTGCTCGGCGACGTTCTCGGCGAGGCCGTCGGCGAATTGCGGCGCGTCGGCGACCAGCACTTTCGCCACGCCCGCGACCTTGGCGGCGGCTTCCGCGACGGCGCCGCAGCCGCTACCGGCGACGAGGATGTGGACGTCGCCGCCGCATTGCGCGGCCGCGGTGACGGTGTTCAGGGTGACAGCCTTCAGGTGGGCGTTGTCGTGTTCAGCAATGACGAGTGCGACCATGGTTATTCCTTAATTAGATGACTTTAGCTTCGGTGCGCAGCTTCGCAACCAGGGTCGCCACATCGGGCACCTTGACGCCGGCCGAACGCTTGGCCGGTTCGGCGACCTTGACGGTCTTCAGGCGCGGCGTGACGTCGACGCCCAGGTCTTCCGGCTTGACGGTCGTCAGCGGCTTTTTCTTGGCCTTCATGATGTTCGGCAGCGTGACATAGCGCGGCTCGTTCAGGCGCAGGTCGGTGGTGACGATGGCCGGCAGGCTCAGGGCCACGGTTTCCAGGCCGCCGTCCACTTCGCGGGTCACGGTGACCTTGCCGTCTTCCAGCACGACCTTCGACGCGAACGTCGCCTGCGGCCAGCCCAGCAGCGCAGCCAGCATCTGGCCGGTCTGGTTCGAATCGTCGTCGATCGCCTGCTTGCCCAGGATGATCAGTTGGGGCTGCTCTTCGACGGCCAGCGCCTTCAGTACCTTGGCGACGCCCAGCGGCTCGATCTCGGCACCGGTCTCGACCAGCACGCCGCGGTCGGCGCCGATCGCCATCGCGGTACGCAGGGTTTCCTGCGCCTGGGCCACGCCGCAGGTCACGGCCACGATCTCGGTGACCTTGCCGGCTTCCTTCAGGCGCGTGGCTTCTTCCACCGCGATCTCGTCGAACGGGTTCATCGACATCTTGACGTTGGCGATATCGACGCCGCTGCCGTCGGACTTGACGCGGACCTTGACGTTGTAGTCGACCACGCGTTTGACGGGTACCAGGACTTTCATAGTGTGCCTTTGAAAAATGGGTGAAAGACTAAAAATGATCCGAATTATAAGAGCAAATTCCGTTCAGGTCAGAATTAAAGCACGATCGTGCGTTTTTCGGTTAGAGGAAATACCCTAATCGTACTTGATTGTGCGTTAGCGGGTTTCCTTGCGGGTGCGGATGGAATGCCCGGTGTGCCGGGCTTCAGGAAAAGGCTGTCGTTATTTCCGGCGCAGCCAGAACGTGAATTCGCCGTTGATGTGCGTGTGCGCCAGCAGGGCGTTGCCCGTCTGCTTGGCGAACGCCTGGAAGTCGCGTACCGAACCGGTGTCGGTGGCGACGATGCGCAGCACCTCGCCACTGGCCAGTTCCGCGAGGGCCTTCTTGGCCTTAAGGATCGGCAGCGGGCAATTCAAGCCACGCGCATCCAGGTCCTTCTGGACCTCGATGGTGCCGGTGTCGATTATGGTTTCGCTCATCGATTGCCTGCTAGTTGGTAGGGCATGGACCCGATAGTACTCCAATTAGCCCATTATGACGCGCCGCACCAAAATTTGGTATCCGTGTTGCGTTGTAACAACGGCAATTACTTGACAGGCAGATAGAGATGAGGCGGAGATGACCGGATGAGAGGGATGCGGGGCCGACGGCTGTGCCGTCCACTTACACATCGAAACAAGAGTTGATTCAGCTCAAATCCCATTCGATTTACAGCGTACGCGCCGCCACAACATGCATATTGCGGCGGCGCGGTTACAACGCGCGATTACGGTTATGCGGAGACGCGCTCGCCGACCCAGCCGGCGACGCCCGCCAGCGCCTGCGGCAGCGCCGCGGGATCCGTACCGCCGGCCTGGGCCATGTCCGGACGGCCGCCGCCCTTGCCGCCCACCTGCTTGGCGACGAAGTTGACGAGATCGCCCGCCTTGACCTTGGACGTAGCGTCGGAGGTGACGCCGGCGATCAGACTGACCTTGCCCTCCAGCACCGACGCCAGCACGATGGCCGCCGTTCCAAGCTTGTCCTTCAGCTTGTCCATCGTCTCGCGGAGACTCCCAACGTCGGCGCCTTCCATCGTGGCGGCCAGCACCTTGATGCCGTTCACGTCGATGGCCTTCGTCACCAGTTCGTCGCCCTGGCCGGCAGCCAGCTTCGACTTCAGCGCGGCGATTTCCTTCTCCAGCGACTTGACCTGGTCCTGCACCTGGGCGATGCGCGACGGCAGTTCATCCGGGCTCGTCTTCAGCGCGCCGGCTGCTTCGTTCAGCTTGCGGTTGATCGATTGCACCAGGGCCAGAGCGCCCTCGCCCGTCACGGCTTCCACGCGGCGGATGCCGGCGGCCACACCCGATTCGGACACGATCTTGAACAGGCCGATGTCGCCCGTGCGGGTGACGTGCACGCCGCCGCACAGTTCCTTCGACGAGCCGATGTCCAGCACGCGCACGGTGTCGCCGTATTTCTCGCCGAACAGGGCCATGGCGCCATGCTTGATCGCATCGTCCATCGACATGTGCTGGGCCTGGGTCGCGTGATTCTCGAGAATTTCGCGATTCACGATGGTTTCCACCTGGGCGATCTGCTCGGCCGTCAGCGGCGCGTTGTGGCTGAAGTCGAAGCGGGTCTTGTCCGGATCGACCAGCGAGCCCTTCTGCTGCACGTGGCCGCCCAGCACTTCGCGCAGCGCCTTGTGCATCAGGTGCGTCGCCGAGTGGTTGCGGATCGTGCGGGCGCGCTTCACTTCATCGACTTGCGCGTCGACCATGTCGCCGACCTTCAGCGAGCCGGACTGCAGCACGCCGTGGTGGCCGAACACTTCCGCCTGGATCTTCAGCGTGTCTTCCACTTCGAACACGCCACCCTGCGCCTTCAGCAGGCCCTTGTCACCCACCTGGCCGCCGGACTCGGCGTAGAACGGGGTCGTGTCCAGCACGACGATGCCGTCCTGGCCCGCTTTCAGTTCCTGGACCGGTGCGCCGCCCGAGTACAGCGCGAGCACGCGGCTGTTGTGCACGAGGGCGTCGTAGCCGACGAAGGTCGTCTTCTCGCCCGAATACTCCACGTTGGCGGCCATCTTGAACTTGCCGGCGGCGCGGGCGGTCTTCTTCTGCTGCTCCATGGCGGCAGCGAAGCCTTCCTCGTCCAGCTTGATGCCGCGCTCGCGGCAGATGTCCGCGGTCAGGTCCAGCGGGAAGCCGTAGGTGTCGTACAGGGTGAACGCCGTGGCACCGTCGAGGTTCTGCGGATCCTTCGCGAGCTGCGCTTCCAGGATCTTCATGCCGTGCTCGAGGGTCTCGCCGAAGCGCTCTTCCTCGGCCTTCAGGGTCTGCATCACGCGCTCTTTCGCGTCGTGCAGTTCCGGGTAGGCGGCGCCCATCTCGATGTCGAGGTCTTCCACGAGCTTGTAGAAGAACGGCTTGGTCTGGCCCAGCTTGTGGCCATGACGCAGCGCGCGGCGGATGATGCGGCGCAGGACGTAGCCGTGGCCTTCGCTGCTCGGGATGATGCCGTCGACGATCATGAAGCTGGCGGCGCGGATGTGGTCGGCGATGACCTTCAGCGAGTTGTTCGCGAGGTCGGTCGCGCCGGTTTCGCGGGCGGCAGCCTTGATCAGGTTCTGGAACAGGTCGATCTCGTAGTTCGAGTGCACGTGCTGCAGCACGGCGGCCAGGCGCTCCAGGCCCATGCCGGTGTCGATCGACGGCTTCGGCAGCGGGGTCAGCACGCCGGCTTCGTCGCGGTTGAACTGCATGAACACGAGGTTCCAGATCTCGATGAAGCGGTCGCCGTCTTCTTCCGGCGAGCCCGGAGGACCGCCCCAGATCTCGGCGCCGTGGTCGTAGAAGATTTCCGTGCACGGACCGCACGGGCCGGTGTCGGCCATCTGCCAGAAGTTGTCCGATGCGTAGCGCGCGCCCTTGTTGTCGCCGATGCGGATGATGCGCTCCGTCGGGACACCGATTTCATTGGCCCAGATGCCGTAGGCTTCGTCGTCTTCGAAGTAGACGGTGATGGTCAGCTTTTCCGCCGGCAGGTTATAGACCTTGGTCAGCAGCTCCCAGGCAAAGTGGATGGCGTCGCGCTTGAAATAGTCGCCGAAGCTGAAATTGCCCAGCATTTCGAAGAACGTGTGGTGGCGCGCGGTGTAGCCGACGTTTTCCAGGTCGTTGTGCTTGCCGCCGGCGCGCACGCAGCGCTGTACGGTGGTGGCGCGCTTGTACGGACGCGTATCCAGGCCCAGGAACACGTCCTTGAACTGCACCATGCCGCTGTTGGTCAACAACATCGTCGGGTCGTTACCCGGCACGAGCGGGCTGGAGCGGACGATCGTGTGGCCTTTGGACTCAAAGAACTTGAGAAACTTTTCGCGTATTTCGGTGGATTTCATGTCGTAGGGGCGGATTCAGGCAGCTTGCTATATAAAGAAAATCGATTATAGCGTGGTATCGGCAGTTAACTGTACTTGTGCAATTTGCCGTTGCAGAAACGACAACAGCGCACGTCAGCGCAACAATGCCAGCACCGCCCTCGGCTCGCCATTGGCCTGGCTCAGCATGGCGGATGCCGCCTGCTGCAGGATCTGGGCGCGCGTCAGCCGGACCGCGGCCCCGGCATAGTCGACGTCCTCGATGCGGCTCTTCGCCGCCTCCAGGTTCATCGACATCGTCTGGTTGTTGCTGGCCGCGGCGTCCATGCGGTTGCTGTAGGCGCCCACCTGCACGCGCTGCTCGTTGACGGACGCGAGAGCGTCATCGATGTGCAGCAGCGCCACCGCCGGGTTGCGCATGTCCAGGTCAGCGAGGCCCAGCGCGCTGGCGTTCACGGCCGCGAACTCCATGTCGACCAGGTCGCCGGCGGACGCTCCGACCTGGATCTGCATCCGGTGCCTGCCCACACCCCCGCCGCCGATGTCCGGATACTCGACCTTGAAGTTGCGCAGCGGCCGGGCGGCCGTGCCGAAGCCGGATTCCGGCACGACGCCCCGCGCGTCGCGTGTCGGCCCGCCGTCCGCGTCGAGGCCGCCGATCGCGCCCGTGTCCGCATTCGCCAGGTTCATGCCCCCGATGAAGCCGGCGCCATTGGCGGCGAATTCCGTCATGAAGTCGCCGGTGCCCTGGTACTGCCCGCCCGTGACGGCCTTCAGCGCCGTGTCGAGGTCGGTCCCCTGGTGCCCGTTCAGGTAAGTCATCAGGCCCTTCATGCCGCCATCAACGCCCATCGATTTCAGCCGCTCATGCAGGTAGCGCGAGGCGACGTAGCCGCCTTCGTAGCTGAAGCCGCCGCCCGTGATCGTGTCGACGATGCCCTGCGCCGTCTGCCCGCCCGCCAGCGCACCGGCCACGCGTTCGTCGGCGCCATGGATCAGCTCGGCCGTGCCCTCGATGAACCACTGGGGAAGATTCATGCCGGTCGAGTGCAGCATGATCGCGTGCACCATCTCGTGCGCAATGACGCGGTCGTCGTACATCGGTCCGGTGCCGCCGTCCGGCGTGCTGATGTCGCTGAAATCGGCCATATCGATGTTCAGCGTGACGTCGTTGCCGAGCCCCGACGCGCCCGTGACGGACGCAAGCACGCCACTCTTGCCGTCCGTCGTGTCGAGGTTGATCTTCAGGGTCGAGCCATCGCCCTGCAGGCCGTAATACTGCTGGACCATGTCTTCGGCGGCGCTCAGCCAGCCGGCCTTGAGGCTGTCGAGCACGGCACGCTTCTTCTTGTCCTCGCTACCGCTCTCGGACGCCGGCGAAAAGATCGCCTGGCCATTGAACGAGGCGCCATTGCCCACCTGGGTGATCTGGGACAGGATCTGGTCCGCTTCCGCCTGCAACGTGTTGCGGTCGCTGTCCGTGTACGAGCCGTTGCCGGACGCCACCGCCAATTCGCGCAGGCGCTGCAGGCTGTCGTTAATGTTCGACAGCGCGCTGTCCGCCACCTGCAGCATCGACGTCGCGTCGTTGATGCCGCGCGAGGCCTGGCGCATCCCGGTCAGCTGCGACCTCATGCGGCCCGTGATGGCCTGGCCGGCCGGATCGTCCGCGGCGCTCGCGATGCCGGTGCCCGAGCTCAGGCGCGCGACGAGGCGCGTCACCTCGTTCGTGTGCTCCGCCAGCTTGCGCTGGGCGTTCAGGGACAACGATTGATTATTGATCGAAAGTGACATAAGGCCGTGACCGGGAGCCGAATGTCATTAACGACAAGACGTTACAATTCTTGAGGGAAAATTTTGGTTCTAGGAAAAATCAGGCGGGATGAGGTCGATCCGGTCCGTGCACAACCCGTCCACGCCCCAGCCGAACAGTTCGCGCGCC
>NZ_JBKYMO010000222.1:0-9180 GCF_047302915.1 Massilia sp. CT11-108
GCGATGCCCTGCCCGATGCCGCGGCGATGCGTCCCGACCAGGTCGTGATGGCGCGCCAGCTGACCTGGCCGCGTCCGGACGGCGGTGCGCTCGCCACGTCGTGGCGCGGGATGGTGCGCAACTACGGCACCCAGCTCGTCACGCGCGCGGTGCAGGCGTCCCGGCAACAGTCGGGCCAGTCGCTGCCGGGCGCGCTGCTGCAGAGCGGGCTGGATGCGCGCGTGCTGCGCCAGGCCGATCTCGCGGCCCTGCCGCCCGACGCCTGGCGGTTCACCGTGCATGCGGGCGGACCGCAGGCACAGCACCTGCGCGTGATCGGGGAAGAGGAACAATCGCAAAAGCCACAGCGCCGCCGGCGCCGTGCCGCGCTGCGCCTGGAGCTGGTGCTGGCCGACGGCACCGTCGTCACGGTGCAGGCGGAGCCGCTGGCCGATGGGGTCATGCTCGAGGTGTGCACGCTTGATCCGGGCACCCTGCTGCACCTGCGCGCCCTGCAGCCGCAGCTGGAAGACGCCGTGCGCCGCGCGGGCCTGCGCGTGCTCGGCTGGACCTGGAACGACGCCCTGCCGGAAGGCCGGGTGCACGCGCGCCTGCCGTCGACCGAGGCGGCGGCCGCCCTCAGCCTGCCCGTGTTCCGCGCGATGGCGGAACTGGCGCTGCTGCTGCCGACGGAGGCCGGCGCCTGATCAGCCGACCGTGCCGATGATCGAGACTTCCCGGTTCTCGGGAATCTCGTTATACGACAGCACGTGCAGCCCCGGCGCGAACAGGCGCGCGTAGCGGGCCAGCAGCGGGCGGATCTGCGGCAGCACCAGGAGCAGCGGCGGCGTATGATGCTGCTTCATCTGCTCGCGTGCCACCGGCATGTTCAGCTGCAGTTGCTGCAGCAGCTGCGGATCGATCGGATAGTTGTCCAGCACGACCTTGCCGCCGTTGTTCTGGCGCGCCTGGTTCAGGGAACCGAGCAGCATGTTTTCCAGCTCGCCCGACAGGTTAAACGCGGGCATGTCCTTCTTCTTGCCGTACAGGCCGGACACGATCTGGCGGCGCAGCGCGCAGCGCACCTCGGCCGCGAGCAGGATCGGATCCTTCGTCGTTTCCGAGCTGTCCAGCAAGGTCGTCGCGATCACGACGATGTCCTTCAGCGACACGTTCTCGGCCAGCAGCACGCGGAACACGCGCAAGAGCTGCGTGTGCGTGAGCGCCTTGTCCAGCGCACCGGCCAGCTTCGGCGAGAGCGCGGTGAGGCGTTCCATCAACGCCGGCACGTCCTCGTGGCGGAACAGCTCCGCCATGTAGTCGCGCGCGACCTTGGACGTGTGCGTGGCGATCGCGCTCGGCACCTCGACGACCTGGTAGCCCTGCCCCAGCGCGTGCGCCTTCTGCTCCGGATCGATCCACGTGACGGCCATGCCGAACGCCGGTTCGATGCCGGGGATGCCGTCGATGTCGCCGTACACGTTCGGCGACGGGATCGCCATCAGGCATTCCGCCACGACCTCGCCCTCGGCCACGACGGTGCCGTTGATCGCGATCGCGTACTGGTTCGGGCGCAGGGTCAGGTCGTCGCGCACGCCGATCGCCGGCAGCAGGAGACCCATCTGCTCGGACAGGCTCTGGCGCACGCCCTTGATCCGCTTCGTCAGCACCTCACCCTGCGCCTTGTCGACCAGGTGCACGAGCTTGTAGCCGACCGTGATCGAGATCGGCTGCACGACGGGCAGCTGCTGCCAGTCGAGTTCCGGCACGCGGTCGTCGCGCAGCGCGGCCTCGATGGCGGCCACGCCCGATTCGTCCGGCGGCTTCACTTCTTCGCGCGCCAGCTTCCAGGCGACGTAGCCGATGGCCGCGGCGAACGCCATGAAGAACAGCGACGGCATGCCCGGCACCATGGCCAGGATCAGCATCACGCCGGCGGCCGAGTACAGGACGCTCGGATTGGCCAGCAGCTGGCCGCCGATCTGCTGTTCGAATTCGCCCGAATCGCTGATGCGGGTGACGAGGATCGCCGCCGCGGCCGACAGCAGCAGCGCCGGCACCTGGGCCACGAGGCCGTCGCCGATGGTCAGCAGCGCATACTGGCGGAAGGCGTCGCCGAACGACAGGTCGTGCATCACCGCGCCGATCGCGACGCCGCCGATCATGTTGATGAGCAGGATGAGGATCGACGCGATCGCATCGCCGCGCACGAACTTGGAGGCACCGTCCATCGCGCCGTAGAAGTCCGCTTCCGCCGCCACTTCCTTGCGCCGCAGCTGCGCCTGTTCCTGGTTGATGAGGCCCGCGTTCAGGTCGGCGTCGATCGCCATCTGCTTGCCGGGCAGCGCGTCCAGCGTGAAGCGCGCGGACACTTCGGAGATACGTTCCGAACCCTTCGTCACGACGACGAAGTTGATGATCATGAGGATCACGAAGACGACGATACCGACGACGAAGTTACCGCCGATGACGACGTTGCCGAAGGCTTCGATCACGTGGCCCGCCGCGCCCGTGCCCTCGTGGCCGTGCAGCAGCACGACCCGCGTGGACGCCACGTTCAGCGCCAGGCGCAGCAGCGTGGTGCCGAGGATGACGGTCGGGAAGACCGAGAAGTCCAGCGGCCGCCTGGTCGAGACGGACGTCAGGATCACGATCAGCGCCAGCACGATGTTGAACGTGAACAGCACGTCCAGCACCGCGGGCGGCAACGGCAGCATGATCATCGCCAGGAGCGTCAGCAGGAACGCCGGCGTGGCGATCTTCTGGCGGCGCAGCTCGAGCATCAAGCTGTTCAGGAAATTCATGTCGGGGATACCTCACTCAAAGCGGCCGGCACGGCCACGTCATTCGGGAACCGCGGGGCGGCCTGGCGCCGACCCGCACGGAACGCATTCAATTGCAGCACGTAGTTCAGCACCTGCGACACCGCCTGGTACAGCGCGGCGGGAATCTGCTGCTGCACCTGGCTGGTGTTGTAGATGGCACGTGCCAGCGGCGGCAAGGCGATCGTCTCGATCTGGTGCTTGGCCGCGACGGAGCGGATGTACAGGGCCATCTCGTCGATGCCCTTCGCCACCACGAACGGCGCTTCCGCACGCTTGGTGTCGTACTTCAGCGCGACCGCGTAGTGCTCGGGATTCACGATCACCACGTCGGCGGTCGGCACCGTCTTGTTCACGTTGCGGCGTGCCATCTGCTGCTGCAGCTGGCGGATGCGCGCACGGATCTCGGGCTTGCCCTCGGTGCTCTTGTATTCTTCCTTCACTTCCTGCTTGCTCATGCGCTGGCTGCGGGCGAACAGGAACGTCTGCAGCGGCACGTCGATCAGCGCGAACAGCACGAACACGGCGACGAGCGCCATCAGGCCGTCGAACATCATGCTTGCGCCGTGCAGCAGCGCGTCCGACAGCGGCATGCGCTGCAGGTTGACCCACGCCGACAGCGCCGAGCGCACGACGTGCACCAGCACCACGGCGAGCAGCGCCGCCTTGGCCACCGACGTCGCGAACGTCGTCCAGTGCTTGCCGGACGCCAGGTTGCCCAGGTTTTTCACGGGCGAGAAGCGGTCGAACTTCGGCACCAGGTTGCTGGTCGAGACGGCCCAGCCGCCCGGCACGAGGCTCGCGGCGACGATCGCGAGCGGCACGGCGGCGAGCGGCAGCACCATCTTCACGAGCAGCACGGCGGCGCCGCTCCATACGACGGTCATCGCGTTTTCCATCGAGCCGGCCGCACCCAGCGGCGCATACACGAGCCGGAACAGCGACCGGAACGACTCCAGGTAGTCCGGGAGCAGGAACGCGAACAGCTTCAGGCTCACCAGGATCCCGACCGCCGTGGCCAGGTCCTTCGAGCGGACGACGTGGCCCTGCTCGCGCGCCTTCTTGAGCTTCTGGGCTGACGCCTTTTCCGACTTGTCGCCGCCGGTATTGTCAGCCATGCGCCGCCCCCATCTGCTGCTGGAGCATCTCCAGCACCTGGTTCGTCATCTGCACATAGTGTTCCGGGATGAAGCGCACGACCTGCACCAGCATCATCAGGCCGAACAGCGTCACCAGCGAAAAACCCAGCGAGAACAGGTTCAGCGACGGCGCGACCCGGTTCAGGAAGCCGAAGCCGATCTGCACGACCATCGTCGAAAACACGATCGGGAGCGCGAGCAGGATCGCGGCCGAGAACACCCAGCCCACGTTCAGCGCCACCGTCTCCAGCAGGAGACTCTTGTAGCCGCCGCCGACCGGCCACGCCTTGAAGCTCTGGCCCAGCACGCCCGCGAGCACGAGATGGCCGTCGACGGCGAAGAACACGAGGATTGCGACGAGGCCCAGCAGGCCCGAGATCACGTCCGACTGCTGGCCGTTCATGGGGTCGTTCATCTGCGCCATCGAAAAGCCCACCTGGCTCGAGACGAGGAAGCCGAGCATGTTCACGACGGCCATCGTCAGCTGCATGGCGAGGCCGATCACGCCGCCGATCACGGCCTGCTCGATCATCACGACGACGCCGGCCAGCGAGAACGGATCCGGCATGACGGCGCCTTTCGTCAGCGGCAGCATCAGGAACGCGAGCACCACGGACAGCAGCGCGCGCACCGGTACCGGCACCAGCGCGTCGCCGATGACGGGAGCCGTCGACAGCAGCGCCATGACGCGGCAGAACGGCCACCACAGCGCGCTGATGAACGGCAGCAGCAGGTGAGACACTTCCAGCATCAGCCGACCAGGGTCGCGGCGCGCTGGAACACGCTCACGCAATAGTCCATCAGTTTGCCGGTCATCCAGTGACCGGCGAGGATCAGGGCCACCAGCGTCACGAGGAGACGCGGCAGGAAGCTCAGCGTCTGCTCGTTGATCTGGGTGGCGGCCTGCACGAGGGCGACGATGACGCCGGCCACGAGGCCCGGCACCACCAGCACCATCACGAGCAGCATCACCAGCTGCAGGGCTTCGACGACGAAGTCGACGGCGATATCAGGAGTCATGGGAATGAATGCTAGATGCCGTGGATGCTGCCGACCAGCGTATTCACGGTCAGGGTCCAGCCATCGACGAGCACGAACAAGAGGAGCTTGAACGGCAGCGAGATGACGAGCGGCGAGAGCATCATCATGCCCATCGCCATCAGCACCGACGACACCACGAGGTCGATGATCAGGAACGGAATGAACAGCATGCAGCCGATCTGGAACGCGCTTTTCAACTCGGACAGCACGAACGCGGCCAGCTTCACGGTGAAACCGCGGTCCATCGGCTTCATCTCGGCCGGCTCGCCCGCCAGGTGCGCGATCTGGGCCAGCGCCGTCTTGCTCGTCTGGGCCAGCATGAAACGCGACAGCGGCACCTCGGCGATCTTGAGCGCCTGCTCCAGCGAGATCTTGTCCTTGTCGTACGGGACGAAGGCCTCGTTCCACACCTGCTCGCCGATGGGACGCATGACGAGCAGCGTGAGGATCAGGGCGACGCCGGTGATGATCCGGTTGGGCAGGCCCTGCTGCAGGCCCAGGGCCTGGCGCAGCAGCGACAGCACGATCACGAAGCGGGTGAAGCTGGTCATCATCATGACCATCACGGGCAGCAGCCCGAGGATGGTCATCAGGACCAGGATCTGCGACTTCACCGTGAGGCCGCTGGACGAGCCGGGGATCACGCCGGGCAGCACGTCCGGTGCGGCCCATGCGCCTGCGCTGGCCAGCAAAAGAACGGCGCCCGCGATGGCGGGCGCGTAGCGGCGCAAACCGGCGCCGCGGCATTGCAACGTCATGACGCGATCAGGTCCAGGTTGAGGCCGTCCAGATCGATCACCTTCAGGCCGTACTGCTCGCCCGCGACGACCACTTCGGCGCGCCCGATGGCGGCGCCGTTGACCTTGATGACGAGCGGCTCGCCCGCCATGGCGTCGAGCGGCAGCACGCTGTCCGGGCCGATCGCCATCAGTTCCTGCAGCGAGATGCGGGCCGAACCCACTTCCAGCGTCAGCGTCACCGGGATGCGGCGCATCATCTGCGGCAGGCGCGGCGCGGCTTTCGGTGCCGCGGCCGCGCTTTGCTTGCCTTCTGCGGTTTCTTCCGCCAGCTCGTCGTCGATGAGGATGTCGTCACCAGCGAATTGATCGTTCAGGTTCATGTTGATTACTCGGCGTCTTCAAAAGAGGTTAAACACAGCTTGCCTTTGTGCTCGGCGACGGCGGCGGTAAACAACCGCGCCTCGTCGAGCAGGACGTCGGCCCGGCCCACGTTCACCGGAATCACGTCGCCCACCTTCAGGTCGAACAGTGCGCCCAGGGTGATTTCCTTGCTGACCAGGCGGCCGTCCAGTTTGACCTGAAGCCTGGTCGCAAGGGGCTCGGCCGGACCGCGCGCGGCGGCCGGGCGGCCAGTTTCCAGGCGCAGCGTGCCCAGGATCATGGCCATCAGCTGCTGGTCGGGCGCGATCCAGAACTGGCCAGTGTTGTCGTTGTTATCACGGACCTGCACGCGGAGGGCCCAGTTGCTCTCGCCGGGCATTGCCGAAGGCACCACCGCATTGGCCTGGATGGGCCGCGGCGCCACCTCCATTGCCACATTGGCAGCGACGCGTGCATACAACAGATCGACCATTTGTTGCGTCAGTACGACGCCCAATCTTTCTTCGGTGGCCGTCACGCGCTCGGTTTGCGGGTCCCGCTGAGTTGCGCCGGCGCCACGTCCACCGTAGCGTCGCTCCAACAGTGTCAGTAATAAACCACGCTCGAAAGTCACCGCGACGGTGCCCAACGCACCCAATACGGCCATCCAGCGCAGGCTATTTTCTTGCGGCACGCGGCCGAATTCAACGGTTTCGAGACGCCATCCGGCCCAGTAACGGCGCGCGCTGCCCTGCAGGGCAGTGTCCAGGTCTTCCTGGAGACGCGCCGCAAACTGGGGCAGCAGATGTACCGGACGCCCTAGAAGACAGGGGTCGAGCACTTGGTGCTGCAGGGTGGTGTCGGGGTTTGCAATCGGCATGGTCAAATTAAAAAAATGATAAGCAGAGATGCTTTCTTTTCATTCCTCTGGGCAACAATTATACCCGGGAAATTGTGTCACGCCATTTGATTTTCCCCTTTGAATTCGCCATTGCCCTACGGTAAGATGTGGTTACTGCGCCGGGGAAAACAAACTACACTCTGGGATCGGACGAAACCGCTGCTATTCTCCTCGGTTCCGCGAGAGAAACCAAGCCACAGTACGACACTGAAAATTTAACAATTTTCTAAATGTCAACGTTTCTTGCAGAAAATGAAACGACCGCATTCGCAGCAAGATTGACTAAAAGTTACAATCCGCAAACTTAAGCATGGGAGCGATGAACACGATGGGAACTGAACTTGCCGGCCTGATCCGGGCCGACCTGGCAGCCCTTTCCAACGATGCCAACCGCCTCGCCAGCGTGGCGCCGGCGGCCAATGCCGGCCACCCCACCCTGGGCGATGGCACCGGCAACTTCTCCTTCGCGCAGAGCATGAAGAATGCCCTCGTCAGCGTGGACCAGGACCAGCAGGTGGCCAACCAGAAGATGGCCGACGTGGACAGCGGCAAGAGCGACGACCTGGTCGGCGCCATGCTGTCGTCGCAGCAGGCCAACCTGTCCTTCTCCATGCTGATGCAGGTCCGCAACAAGGTGATGGGCGCCGTGGACGAGCTGATGAAGCTGCCGGTGTAACGGGAACGAACCGATCGTGATTGCTACTCTCAAGTCCGCCTTCGGCGGCAAGCGCCTGGCCCTGCCGCCCGCGCTGACCAGGAACCTGACCCCGATGCTGGTGCTGGCCATCGGCATCACCGCGGCCGTCATGCTCTACATGTGGAACGACCAGGCCGGCTACAAACCGGTGTTCGGCGCCCACGAGAAAGTTGTCGCCAGCGACATGATGAGCGTGCTCGACGCCGAGCACGTGCCCTACCGCATCCACCCGGATTCGGGCCAGGTCATGGTGCCGACCGGCCAGCTGGGCAAGGTCCGCATGCTGCTGGCCGCCAAGGGCGTGACCGCGCAGCTGCCGGCCGGCCTGGAGCTGATGGACAAGAACGACCCGCTGGGCGTGTCGCAGTTCGTGCAGGACGTGCGCTTCCGCCGCGGCCTGGAAGGCGAGCTGGCGCAGTCGATCCAGACCCTGGACGCCATCGCCTCGGCACGCGTGCACCTGGCCATCGCCAAGTCCTCGTCGTTCGTCGCCAGCGACGGCGACAAGTCGTCCGCCTCCGTCGTGGTGGCGGTCAAGCCCGGCCACACGCTGTCGAACGAACAGATCGCCGCGATCGTCAACATGGTCTCGGGCAGCGTCGCGGGCCTGGCGCCGGCGCGCGTGTCGCTCGTCGACCAGAACGGCAACTACCTGTCGTCGCGGGTGGACCTGACCGAAGGCTTCGATGGCGCCGCCCAGGGCGATGCCGCCGCCAAGCGCTACCAGGATGAAGCGCGCGCCAACGTGGCCGGCCTGCTCGGCCCCGTGCTCGGCGCCGACAACTTCAAGGTCAGCGTGACGGCCGACGTCGACAACGACAAGATCGAGGAAACCCAGGAGAAATACGGCGCAGACCCGAAAGTCACCAGCGAAGCGATGCGCGAGGAGATGGAAAAGAGCCGCATGGCGCTGGGCGTGCCGGGCACGCTGTCGAACCGTCCTCCGGTCGCCGCCAATCCGCCGGCCGATCCGAATGCCGCTGCCAACGGCGCCGCCGCAGACCCGAACGCCAAGGCGGACGATGGCAGCGCACGCAAGAACGCGACGACGCGCCAGTACGCCTACGACCGCGCCATCACGCAGATCAAGCGCTCGCGCGGCCGCCTGAAGAAGCTGTCGGTGGCGGTGGTGCTGAACAACGCCAGGGCCGCGACGCCGAAGACGGGCTGGACCCCGGCCGAGATCGCCAACATCGACAAGATCCTGCGCGGCGGCCTCGGCATCGACGCCACCCGCGGCGACGTGCTGACGGTGTCCGCGCTGTCGTTCCCGGCCCCGGTCGCGGTCGAGCCGTGGTACCAGGAGCGCGACAACATCGTCGACATGGTCCGCTACGGCATGTATGCGCTCGGCGCCCTGCTCGGCTGGCTGCTGGTCCTGCGTCCGCTGATGCGCATGCTGAACCAGCGCGTCGCACCGCAGCAGGCAGCGGCAGCCGCCGCGCCGAACCTGGCGACCGTCCAGGCCGGCGCAAGCAACGCCCTGCCGGGTGCCGTGCAC
>NZ_JBKYMO010000223.1:0-9161 GCF_047302915.1 Massilia sp. CT11-108
GCCTGCTCGTTGCGACCGAGCGGACGTCGGCCGATGCGGGCGCGCTGGAATCCGGACAAGCGGCATCACAGATCGAACAAAGCCATACACTTCAACACAGCCTGGCCGAGACGGCTGGCAAGCACAACGCCATGCTGGCGGGAGGCACGTCTCCAGACAAGTTGCCGGCAACCGAAGCGCTCGCCAGGGCCGGCGATACACTGACCGCGACGTCAGCGAACGGCGACGCCACCGCTTACGGCGAACCGCAGCTGCAACTCTACACACCTGCAGGCATCGCGGCGCTCACGCCAGCATCGACCGTCATTGCGTCAGGCACGACCACCAACATCACGGCGGGACAGGACATCGGCTTTGCCTCGCAAGGCAATACCATTCACTCGGTCAGCGCCGGGGTCAGCCTGTTCACGTACGGTAAGGCGACGAGCAGCAACAAACCGAATCAGGAAACCGGCATCCGCATGCATGCGGCCAGCGGCAAAGTCAGCATGCAAAGCCAAAGTGGCCAGACGCGGCTGACAGCCGACAAGACGTGTACGGTGGCGAGCATCGCGAAGAGCGTGAACGTGGCAGCGAAGGAGCATGTGCTGTTGACTGCGCAAGGCGCGTACATCCGGCTTTCGGGAGGTGACATCGAAGTGCATGGGCCTGGGAAGATCGAATTCAAGGCGAGCATGAAGGAGCTCACCGGCCCGGCGTGCGCACAATTCGAACTACCAGCCATGCCGCAGCTGAGCCATCAGTTTGGGCAACGTTTCAGGCTCAAGGACACGCTTGGCACACCGCTGGCAGATCAGGCCTACACGATATACGTAGCGGACCAACAAGAGATCAAGGGTGTGACAGATCCGCATGGCATGACGGCGTATGTCGACACCGAAAACCCTGAGACGACCTACATCTTGTTCGACCGTGATTTGCAATGGATCTGTGAAGAGGAAAGCGATGAAAATTCGAGCCATAGCGAGTGCTAGCGCCTTGGCGATAGCCGCCCTCTCCGCGACGGCCCAGACGCTCCCAGTGGTATTGCGTGGTGACATGACGCCGATCAAACTCGCCAGCGGTGAAGTCGTGGCTTTGCACACGATCATTGACCTGAACAATGCACATGCGCTGGAAACGGTCAGTTTTCTGATAAGAAATCCGCGTGGAGCCGCTGAAGCTATTCCGTTCGAGATAAACGACGACTATCAAGCTTCCCTGACATTGCGTTCCGGCGCCGACTGCGCGATCTCTGGAATGCGCGCGTTTCAGGACGGAAAGAAAATTCGTGTCGTTTATGCGAGCCGGAAGGGCCAGTGGTCTGAAAAAAACTCCGTAAAATTCCAGGAATTCGATCTGACGAAGAATGATGAGGGCGCCCCTGGCACGCCACTACGCTATTTTAAAGAGCGTAAAGTCTACAGCTCGAAAAAAGCATACTGTGATGTCAATCGTGCTATCGACAGTGAGGCGTCACCTATCAAAGGGATCGAATAATGGCTGAGAAGAAATTCATCCAAGCGCGTGATGGCGAAAAAAACAGTGTCATATACGTTTGCGCAGACGGCACGGAATTCTTACGGTCCGGAGGCACTCGTGCCTGGCGAAATAACAACCCAGGGAATCTTGTTGCCGCCGAAAAGAGTGGTTTATCGATCGGACGCGGCGGCAGCTTTGCGGCATTTGCGAGTCAGGAGGATGGATTTGCGGCCCTGGAGTATTCTTTAAAGAATTTTTATTCCGATATCAAACTGGATAAGGTTTTTAAAAAATATGCCCCGGCCACCGACCATAACGATCCGGAGCAATATGCAGCCACAGTCAGAAAAATGACCGGCCTGGACGCCGCTCGGACTATTGGATCTCTCACCAAGGAAGAGCTGGACGAATTTAAATTAGCAATCATGCGCGTGGAAGGTTGGAAAGAGGGAAAAACTGAGCCAATTCCCCATGCCAAGCAATTTCTCGTAAAAGGCATTGATGGAAAGCCGCTGGGAGGTCTACGCTATTTACTTTCCTACTTCACCGGCGATGGTGAGCAGAAAAAAATCGAAGGCGAAACAAGCGCGGACGGCAAGACCGTCACCGCCGTTACCGCCACCCGAACTACCGTACAATTGCATCTACCTCGGCCTGACCCCGGACAGTCTCTAAAACCGCTGCAAAAAAAAGTGGGAGGCGCCAAAGGAAAAACGGTTGTCGCTGCCGAGGTCACGACTAAACCATGGTACAGCCAGGCGTTCAGTCAAGCAGTTGCTGGCGAAGACAGCAAGCATGACGAATCACCACGCCAAAACGACTTAGACGCTGGACATCAAGAGCTCCAGGAGGCGCCTTTGTCTCCACCGGCTCCTCTGTCGACCGTTAAGCAAGCTGGCGCAGTTCAGCTATCCGGTACGAAGAAAAAGTCTGAGAACCATGTACAAGATGTCATAAAAGAAGCTGGCGTGTATGTTACGTGGGAATTCGATACCAAGCGTGGCTCTGAGAAGAAACTGGAAAAACTGCCGTATTTTATTGCTGAGATGTCGGGCGATCAAGGCAAACCCCTGATGAAGGGGCAAGGTCTTTTGTTAATGAAAAACAACAAAATTCGACAAAAAGTTCCGTTTGGCAAAGAGGTCGCCTTGTACCTTGGCAATGATGCAAAGGTTCAATATCGCACTACCCCGCTTTATCGCGTGCGTGCGGAAGAAGGGCTGAGTGACGTGGTAGTGAAGATTTCCGAAATCAAGGGTACGGCTTATGACCCTT
Organism: Massilia sp. CT11-108; assembly: GCF_047302915.1. Classification (NCBI taxonomy): domain Bacteria; kingdom Pseudomonadati; phylum Pseudomonadota; class Betaproteobacteria; order Burkholderiales; family Oxalobacteraceae; genus Massilia; species Massilia sp. CT11-108. The sequence continues at coordinate 2,737 of NZ_JBKYMO010000223.1, forward strand.
CAGATGAACTACCGTCGGACCCAGTCTCGACAGGAACCAAAAAAGTCTATTCTGCAAGCCTTTTCGGGACGACCTGGTTAAAATTCAGTCATAAATTCACAGCGGATGAGGCCCTGGAACAAAGTCGAATCGAACCTCCGGAACTCCAAGCAGCCTTGCAACAGATTTTTGGGGGAAATGCAAGCGTTAGCGGCAACGCTATAACGCTGAGCGTCGTAAAACCAAACAAGAAAAACATGGTAATCACGTGGCAAGCGGCTGCATTTCAGAATTGCAGGCAAAACATACCTTCTATTACGAACCTTGCTGCAGCCAAAGCCGAAATTATTCCTCGCGTTCACCCTCAGACTTATAAAGCATTCTTGAAGGCCGCGTTCGAATTGGACGCTACGGCACTTGAGATTGCATCGGGTTGGCGCCCCATGCTTGGTTCAGTCTTGCATCGCGTTGGCGTGGGACTGGACGTAAGCCGCATATTAGTGGAAGGTCATGACTTGAAGCTAAGCCGCAGCCGGACTTCTGCAGACACAGCATACATAAATTTATTGACGCAAAAAAATCGGCTTGAAGGAAAAAAGACGCTTACCGAGGACGAAAAACAAGAACTCAAGCAACTTGCGGCGCGAGAGGCAAATAAACGTGAAGCCGCGACGATAGCGATTCGCAACAGCGACAGCACCTCCATTCGCACTTTTATTCATAAGCTGCGAGAGAACAGTGATGTTAAGCAGACATTTGATCCATGGGAAATGGATTTAAACACTCGTGACAATTCGCAAGCACAACCGAACCACCTCATTACCGGCAATGAGAAACTGCACGGAACCCATCTGCATATTACCGTGAGGGATACTGAACTTGGATACTAAAATCGGAATTCTATTCTCGTTCATGTTTTTCTTTTCCGGAAGCATCCTTGCGGACGAAGCGTTAGGGAGTCAAAATTACACTAACTTTGGAATGGACCTGGATGCTCCAATCTTTCCAGTCAATGGCGTGCTCAACATATACGGAAATAAAGGCGACACAAGCCCTATCGCTACGCTGAAAGACAAGCCAGTGATAAATCAACGCGGCGCCGTCAAGCCTTGCATCAAAAACAGCGCGGATGGTTGGACGCAATGCAAAGTCAGCGGTGTCAGAGGATGGGTCAAGCATGACGATTTTCGTAGCGCCGAAGAATACATGCCGGTGCCGACTTGGGCATTTCGCTATTGGCTGTATATCAGATCGCCGGGTACGGGCAGCGAAGACGCAGTCATTCTTCGCGAGAGCGTCGACAAGAATCCTTATCTGATTGCGCCTGCAGCGTATTCGAACATATTTTTCCACGTTCTTTTCGACACAGAAGGAAGAGCGATCAGCCCCAAAAGCCATAAGCCCACAGGCGATCGAGTGTTTATTTCTGGAAATGCCGTTTTCCTCGCTCCCGGCGATCCAAAACGTCGCAGAAACGCGACTTGGCTGTTCCTTAACTTCTACAATGAAAAGTTAAACGCGTTGTGTCCAGGCCAGAATGCCGACAGTTGCATGAGTGCCGTTAATACTTCGCCTGGCTGGCCCGGAATCAAGAGAATGTATGAGGAACCCGCTGACCAGTACAAGCAGAAAAATGACGATCAAGCGTGGTTTGGTAACGGCGAAGTCGCATTTGCACGTCATATCGACCCGGTGAAACCGTTGATGTATCGTGTACCCGATAACGTAGTCATGAGCGCCGACAAAAGCGAAATGACGCTAGAGCTGGTCGCCAAGAATCGAGAGAAACTTGTTTGTATCGCAGACTGCGAACGACATTGACAACAAGCGAATCATTAGATACCGGCCGAAATAACACCGCGGCGACTTGCTCGATCGTCGGAAAAAAACTTGCGGGAACCATGATCCATATACTGACGGAGTCCGAATTCAAACAGGCAAAGCGAGAACCTTTACTCGACTACGCTGGTTACAGCGATGAAGCCGCAGACATCTCAAGGCGAATTCCTAACGCTCAAAAGAAACTGAGCGATCCAGAATGGCTCTCCGGCCGAGACGTGGCCGCGCTGGTGCGTCTCACGGGGGCACGTTCCGATTATGCGATCGACCTGTTGACGCTCAGCTATTCGGCTGGCGTGCACATCTTGGAGTTACAAGGATTTTTCCCGCACGTCGTCGAGTATTTCGAGGAGTTCGCTTTATATATCCAGGCATTCAATCGAACTGACGAAGGAACGCGACTCAACTCGCCTGTCATCCATCTGCAGGATGTCGAATTCCAGATAGCAAACCGGCTGCTCTGCTTTTCCGTTTTGCTCGGGCATACAAAATTGATCCCCCGGATCATGGCAATTCTCGACTATAACAATTCGATGCGCGACGGTCTGCTCGAACGAATTGCGTCGTGTTACAGCCAGCGGCCCTCGCCTTTACCTGATGAATGCACGCGTCATTTACCGTACTATAAGGCGTTGCCAATCTTCGACGCGCAACCATCCGACCGCCCCGGACTGATCAAGACGTATCTGCTGGACTGGTACGAAGCGAGCCGTCGCGAACCCTACTACGACGCTCACACCGGCGCCCCATCGTTCTTGGGCTATTGGGCATGGGAAGCGGCAGCAATCACGATTGCTTTGAATGTCGACGACCAATCGTATCGGGACCTACCTTTCTACCCACGCGACCTCGTCGAACATCTCAGAAACTCGACGGCAGGAAGTGCCGCAGGTGCGCCGCGCACCGAAACCGCTGAAATTCGTGCAAAGGCTGGCGAAACATGCCCGATTGGAGGACGCTGGCAATCGATCGGAGTGCCCGTCCACGATGCGGTCTATACAAAGGGGGCGACCTTGCAGGATCTGAAGTCGCCCTATGGGTTGACTGTCTGGCGCTTTCTCGGTGCGGCGTAGTTGAGCGCTTTCGCCCTAATGATGAAAAAAAGCATGCACATAGCGCGTAACGTTGTGGCAGGTGTCCTAGTCGCCGCCTGGCTCTGTGCCGGTGTACAAGCACCGGCGATTGCAGCGTCGACCCATCATGAGGTCAAGCTGGGCTACGGCGTCAACGAGGTCAATCTGAGCAAGTTGTCACTGCGCATCGTGCGCGGGATGGTCGCCAACGGCACGGCGAGCAGCTTCGATACGTTCACCGTGTACCTGGTGCCGGACAGCGCGGGCGAGCCCTGGCTGCAGGTAACGACCACCACGCCCAAGGGCCTCGGCTACAACTTCCGCAACTACGAGTCCGGCGACGCCAACACGCACGCCGTCGCGTTTTACGTCGAAGGCAATCACCTGTTCGCGGTCCAGGCGACGAAGGTCGGGCCAAGCGCCGATGCCCAAGGCGCGCGCAAGACGCCTTTCGATTTCGAAGTCGTCCGGTTCAACGAGAATGAGGACATCCCACTGTTCAAGAGCGACAGCAAGCAACGCTCGAAAGGCCAATACGTGGATGGACGCGAGGCTATCGACCATGAATTCTTCGGCCGCTGAGGGGTAATCGATGTTCGTACGTGCGACCTATTATCGCGAGAAGAGGGCCGTCCACTACTTCGACGAAAACGGCGAGGGAACGCCGTACATCGGCGGCTCCTTCGCATGGCGCACCAACAATCCGGGCGACATGGCGAAGCCGGGCAAGCGCGTCGTCAGCACGAGTATCGGCTACGCCCAGCGGGTATCCAACCCGAAAAGCCTCTTCCTGATCTTTCCCGACCAGTCTCCATGAAAAAACGGCTCTTCTTCTCGCTCATCGCATTAGCCTGCGTCGGTTGTCATGCCGACGGGCTTCCCATCGTCGGTATCGTCGAACAAATCCCTGTTCTGGCAAACGGGAGCCACGTAACCGCCCGTCCGACCTACATCTTCACCGACGAGAAGTTGTCCGGATCGACTTTCTTCAACGCTCTGCAATGCCCCGGCTCGACCCTGGACGTCGCGTGCTGCTATGAAGTCAAAACTACCACGCCGACGTCGCTCGATACGGAACTGGCGAAGTACGGCAAGGATCCCCTGTTCGCCTCGCAGATGAAAAGCATCAAGGGCTACCGATACATCTATGTGGCCGCTCCGACATCCGACAAGAAGCTCTGGACGCCTGTGATGAAGACGCTCGCACAAATTGCGGCTAACCCGGAAGATGGCTCGCCGTTCTCGGCAGCCGTGGTCGGCGCGCGATTCGACAAGCCCACGATCCTGGCATCGTTCACGGCGAATGGCGTACCGATGACGATGCAGACGCGCTCGGATACGACATCCGGCCGCATCATCTATACGTTCACGCGCGGTGGCAAAAAGGTCGAGATGTCGGAAGATACCTTTGCAGATTGAGACCCGACTGCCACCATGAAAATGATCACAGCGTTCGTTGCTCTGGCTATCCCGACATTCAGTATCCAGGCCGCCGCCCAATCAGTTAACGTCGCCGCATTCCTGAAAGAGCGCGGCGCCGAGAGGGCCGAACTCCGTCAGCTGGCGCGCTCGCCCAACCCGGCGGTGGTACCCGTCGCGTTCTACGACAAGGACGGCGTGGCGCCGAGCTGCGGCCTCCTCGTTGCCGTCCCCGACGCGCCGAAGCCACGCTATATCGACATACTTGATGCGGACAGCGGCAACACCTTTCCGCAATGCGTCGCGATACCGTCGATCAGGGCGTTCCGCCTGCAGGACAAGCATTACCTTGCCATCGAATATCTGGACCGGGACACGCGCGACGACACGTATCGCGAGTTCCATTACGTGTACGATGATCCGGCCCAGGGCTTCGTCGACGACAAGATGCTCAACGACGGGGTCCCGTCGTCCGACTCCTGGAAAGAAGCCGACGGCATCAAGCTTGCACGCGCGGCGATGATGCGGAAGACGTTCCCGCAATGGCGGTTCCTGGAACGTGACTTCATCGCGGGGGATACGTCCTCATTTGCCACCTTCGAGGACAGCCACGCCCGCGCCTGCCATTTCGCGATGGAAGCCGGCGCCAAACCGCTATCGGCAAACCTGGCCGAGGTGGCGTCGACGACCGGGTGCGCCGGCGTCCTCGCTGCCACTCGGCTGGCCGCGCCCGCCGCGACGTACTACATTTCCATGTTCAGATCGGTCGCCGGCAAGCAGCTGGTCGTCATCGCGTCCATTGCGAACGACGGCACGCTGAAGGTCGAAAAAGGCCTGTCCGCCGACATCAACGGCGCGGGCGCAACCGGCGATATCAGGGCGGCCAGGGCCGCCCTCTCGCAACGCCTGGGCGCCCTCCCAACTCCGCCAACCCGACAATGACACCGTTCTGACATGGACCTCGCAACATTAAGCGAAGCACTCCGCCGCTTCGGCACCGGCCTGTCCCAGCATGCCCGCCTCATCACGCTGGCCAGCGCGCACGACGCCGCACTGCCGCAATCCCCGCTCGCGGAACGGGTGCGCGGCCGCGAAGCCGTAAATGATTTATACCGTTTCGACGTTGATGCCCTCAGCACGTCGACCGACCTCGATCTCGCGGACTTCATCGGCGAAGAACTGACCGTCGGCCTGCTGCAACCTGACGGAAGCCGACGCGCGTGGCACGGCATCTGCACCGCGGCTGAATGGCTGGGTGCCGATGGCGGCGTCGCGCGCTACCGGCTGCGCCTGGAGCCCGCGCTGGCCCTGCTGCGCCTGCGCCGCGACAGCTACATCTTCCAGGACAAGAACGTCCGCGACATCGTCACCGAGCTGTTCGCGGACTACCCGCAACTGCGCTTCGACTTCGACATCACGCAGGACCTGCCGCCGCGCCCCATCTGCACGCAGTATCGCGAAAGCGACTACGATTTCTTCGTGCGCCTGATGGCGTCGGAGGGCCTGTCCTGGCGCTTCGAGCACGACCAGGACCTCACGACCGACGACGGCCAGGCGCGACACCGCGTGATCATCTTCGACAGCGCGGCCGAGTTCCCCGCGACGCCGGGCAACGCGGCCATCCGTTTTCACGGCGTGCGCGCCACCGACACCGACGACGCCATCGACGGCTTCAGCGCGCGCCGGCGCGTGCAGGCGAACGCCGTCTCGATCAGCAGCTGGGATCCGGCCCAGGTCCGCGCGCCCGCCGCCGAACAGCAATCGATCCTGGACGCCGGCGAGCTGCCGCTGCTGCCGGTGTACGACGGCGCCGGCGAACGCATCGCCACCGATGCCGGCGCGGCCGGCTTGCACAGCCGCCTGATGCTGCACGCGCTGGAACTGGACAACAAGCTGTTCGAAGGCGAAGGCGCCGCGCGCCGGCTCGCCCCGGGCCATGCGTTCACACTGACGCAGCACGACCGCTATCCCGACGGCGACAACGCCTTCAAGGTGCTGTGGGTCGAGCACGAGGCGCGCAACAACGTCGGCGCGCAGATCGCGGCCGTGGACCGTGGCGGCGTCGAACCCGGCACGTACCGCAACCGGTTCGGCTGCGTGCGCGACGCCGTGGCC
>NZ_JBKYMO010000224.1:0-9160 GCF_047302915.1 Massilia sp. CT11-108
CCCCAGTGATGAGATACTTCCTCAACGTTTACCGGACCCGTTTCGTTTACACCGGCCTACGTTTTTACACAGCCTGGACCCGTAGCGGTCGTAGGACCACTCCAAGAATTCGCTAACTGCGTCCTCAGAAGTCAATTCCAACAACGCCTCTGCCGACTTTGAACCGTGGCAGCATACATGTGCATAAAGAAATTCTGAGTCCAACAAGCTTTTCCGTCCTGTTTAACCGAGGCGGGTATCGGTCATATTCGTGCCTCCGCTTAGGCGAGCAGTCAAAGCAAGATTCTCGAACTCGACAACGTAGTGTCCCTCTCGACGGGCAGTTACGTAATCTCCCGGTGAGGTTAAGGCCAGCCGAACGCGCAGCTCGAATTCTTCTGGGCCATTCCGCTGCTGAGTGTCAATGATTCGAGGTTGGGCCTCCCCTTTCAAGAGTATGGCGTAGCAGGTCCGTCCACCGTCGTTTGAAGACTCCTGCACGACACCGATGCGTTCTACTGTGCCCTCATAGGTTTCTACGGTTTTTTTAGCAAACATGTTATTCCTAGCGTTAGTGTATAGCCATAGATCTGCTTACGTCCGTCTGCTTCTGGCCCAGGCCGTTGGGCCAGCATAGCATGTTGTAAAGCTGGAAAAGTCACCTGCGGTCACGACCGGCCGGAACCGACCCAACGCGGCCCTTCGGGTCCGTGCTGAAGAACAGAGCTGTTTTGACGGTCGAATGCAAAATCTAGCGCCGGGACTTCGAAATCAAGGCGCCAATAACAACGCCACTTGCGACCCCTGGACCAATGCCAAGAGCAAGGTTGCCGATCGCGATGCCAATTGCGCACCCAATCGCCACTCCAAAACAAATCCCGACACCATGAATTTGCTACCTTTTTTATCGGGTGAATCGCTCATAGAATCCTTTATTTCGAAGTTGAAAGGCCGCTTCTGGCGGCAGAAGCCATTGCTGAAACTCCTCAGTCGACCCCTTGAGACGAATAAAATCCAGGGATTCGCCTGCAGGCGTTGGTCGTTATTTACACGGCCTTTTGCTCCTGTCGGACATGTCATCGATTTCCGTCTGGGTCAGCGTTATCGGCATCGGTTCATCTGCCGGAAAACCATCGGCACCTGTTCGCGCTGGCTTGGGCGGCACTTCGTTCGGGCAAGCCGGGACCGAAGGCGGAAGCGATGCCGCCAGCGCAAATAATTGCTTGCGCAGCGGTGTATCTACGACGTTGGCATCGATCCAGAGTTCGTAAGCACGTCGCCGCTCGACCCAGGACAGGTGCGAGATCGCGTTGCCGGAAGGGGCCTGAAACACGCTGAGCCGTGCGGGCATGCCGTTGATGCGTTCGGGCTCATCCTCCGGGGCACGCCAACTACTGGTGCCATCAACGGACATGTCTTGCTCGAATAGCGTCACAATATGACCGTCGGGCATTAGAAAGCCGCGGTACAAGCGTGTATGCGGAGTATTGTCGGGCTCGATCATCGCGCCCAGGCTCTTGAAATTGGCGAATTGCGTGCGAGAGAGGTTCACCGGCTGGAACGACAAATCTGCCATGATCGGCGCGGACGGTCGGAATGCAATGCGGTAGCGCTCCAAGTTTGCCTCGCACACCTTCAGATAGCCGTGCGTTTTGGCTTCGAGAGCCAGCTGCGCCTGGGCTTCCGCGAAGCCGGGAGCGCCGGGCGGCAGGCCGAGCCCGCAGGACACGCCACCTGGGGCGGGTCTGGCGTGGGGGGAGACGACGGGCAGTGCGACCGCGATGGCCACAATGGCCCAACCGATACGTCGGTTCATTGTTTTTGCATTCATCCTTGCAGCTTAGCAGTTGCAGGACCGTGAAGTTACGCACTTTTCCACTGCGGCTGCCTGGCGAATCAGGCAATTGTGCGAACAACACCGCCGTCGACACGTAAAGCCGAACCTGTCGTCGCCGATGCCTGTTCCGAGGCGACATAAATTACCATGTTTGCCACTTCCTCGGTGGTGGCGAAGCGTTGGATCAGCGTGGTCGGACGCATCGTTTTCAGGAAATCCTGCTCGGCCTGGGCGGGCGTGATGCCTTGCTCCCGGGCTGTGGATGTCATCCAGTTCGACAGGATCTCCGAATCCGTCGGACCGGGCAGCACTGCATTGACGGTCACGCCGCTGCCGGCGACGAGTTCGGCCAGGCCGCGCGACACCGCCAGCATTGCAGTCTTGGTCATGCCGTAGTCGATCATTTCCTTCGGAATGTTCAATGCCGATTCGCTGCTGATGAACACCACGCGGCCCCAGCCGCGCGCCGTCATCTTCGGAATGTAATGCCGCGACAAACGTACACTGCTCAACACATTCAGCTGGAACAGGTCGAGCCACTCTTCGTCGGTCTGGTCAAAGAAGTTCTTCGGACGGGCGGTGCCCGCGTTGTTGACCAGAATGTCGGTGTCAGGCACCTGTGTGATCAACGCTGCGCAACCTTCCGGCGTGGCGATGTCGGCGGCGACGCCGCTCAATTTGGCGTTTGGAAGCAGCACGCGCATGTCGTGGAGCGCCGCGTCCACGCGTTCCTGGGTGCGCCCATTGATCACGACAGACGCGCCCGCGCGTGCAAGTCCTTCGGCGATCGCGCGGCCGATGCCGGCGGTGGAGCCGGTCACGATGGCAGTGCGGCTTTCAAGTTCGATGTGCATGTTATTTCTCCGGTTCTGCTAGTGCCGCTTCCGCCGCGCGAGCGAGGCGGTCAATCCCCTCCTGGTGGTAGCGATGGAGCGCACGGGGATAATTGATGCGCTCGTCGCGTCAGTCTGCTTTGACGAGGTCCTGGAAGATCAGCGACGCCCAACTGCGCCCGCGCGCCTGAACCAGCGCACCGCCTTCGCCGAGTTTGCCCAGCCATACCGGCGCATAGCCGAGGCGTTCGGCCAACGCGGCGACCTGCGGTACTGCCTCGTCGTGGTCGCTGGACAGGAAGACCACACGTCTCCCGCCCTTGACGCGTGGATCGGCCGCCAGCAGACCGGCAGGAAGATGATTAAAGCCTTTTACGACGGAAGCGCCGACGAATGCCCTGGCGATGGCGGCGGAGGATGGCTGACCGTCCAGCGTTTCGACCGGCACGCCATAGGCATTGGTCGCATCGATGATCGTCTTGCCTTGCCAGTTCGTCAGCGCCCTGGCAACGGTTGCATGTTCCAGGAACGGCACGGCAAGGAAGATGACGTCGGCTTGCAGGGCGTCCTGCAAGGTTTTTGGTCGAACCGATCCGCCGATCGCCAGCGCCCGCGACGCCAACGCGTCAGGTGCACGCCGGGTAGCGACGGCAACTTCGATGCCCATGCGGGCGAAGGCACTGGCAAGCGCTTGTCCTACTTCTCCAAAGCCGATGATTGCGTAAGTCACAGAATCTCTCCAAACAAAAAGTTGACGAGAGGATGGTAATTTAGTGATTAGTAAGTGATAATCCGAAAAATTTTCATAAGACTTATTCCAAAGTAGAATGGATCAGTTCCAGGAATTGAGTGCTTTCATAGCCGTGGTCGAGACCGGCGGATTTTCCTCGGCGGCACGCAAGAGAGGTGAGTCGCAGTCTGCCGTCAGCAAGGCGGTGAACGCTCTGGAAACGCGGCTCGGCGTAGCGCTGCTCCATCGCAGCACGCGAAAGGTGACGCTTACCGACCAAGGGCAGAGGTACTACGAGCGTACCAAGCCGCTGCTCGAGGAGATTCGAGTGGCAGACAGCGAACTTGCCGGCAGCACACTGGACGTTTCCGGCCTCGTGCGCATCGCCGCGCCTTCGACGTTCGCACGCCTGCACGTTCTGCCGCTGATTCCGGAATTGTTGGTGCGCCATCCGGACTTGCGCGTGGATCTTGTACTGTCCGACGCGCTGCGCGACATGGTTGAAGACCGCATCGATCTGGCGATCCGACTGAGCACGGTCAACGATCCGGATTCCGTCGTTCGCCGTGTGGCGGGCACGTCCTTGATCTGCGCCGGTGCGCGCCGCTATTTCGAACAGCGCGGATTACCCGGGATGCCCGCCGACCTGGTCCACCACAACTGCCTGATCTACGGCGAAATGACCGAGTGGAATTTCTACGGGCCCGAAGGCCGCTTCAGCGTGCCGGTGCGCGGCAACCTGTCATCCAACAGCGCCGAAGCAATTCTGGCCGGCGTGAAAGCCGGTGTAGGCATCGGCATGTTCCATCGGGCATCTCTTGTCGAGGAATTCCGTGATTCGGACGTGGTTACGGTACTTGATAATTTCATCCACGAGCCGCGCGACATCAGCCTTGTCTGGCCCAAGCGCCGCTTCGTGCCCACCCGCGTGCGCGCAGTCACCGATTTCTTCGCGACGGCACTCTCGCTCCGCATTTAGGCGCATCCTTCCACGGGGTCGGCCAACGGGCGCGATCCCATGCAGACACCACTAAGCTGCGTCCTGTTGCTCGGGCTTCTTTGCGGCGGTGCCGGGGCCAATTTTCAGGATGGCGCTCGTCATGAGCGTGACGAGATGATCCACTCGCGACGCAAATGACGGTTGATCGGCTGTCCAGCCGAGCGCCGTGATCAGCGCGAACAGGTCGTCCCCGGTCATGTCGGGGCGTGCCGTTCCTTCGTCCTGGGCACGCCGCAACAGCCGCGCGCCTGCCGAGTGCACTGCGGCGCATGACGCGTAAAGCGCGGAGTCCGGATTCGCGTGGGCGGCCGCCATCATGGCGACGACGCCTCTGTAGCTCCGCGTGAATGCCACCAGCTCCCGAAACCAGGTCAATAGCGCCTCGTCGGCCGAAGCCGAGCTTTCGAGTTCGTCCGCCTTCCGGGTCAGCGCGTCCAGATGGGTACACAGCAGCGCCTCGAACAAGGCTTCCCGTGTCGAGAAATGACGAAGCAAGGTGGCCAAGCCTACGCCGGCGCGGCGGGCGATATCGCGCATCGAGGCCTCGGCGCCATGCTCGGCGACCACGTCACGCGCGACCGTGAGGATTTGATTGCGATTTTTTTGGGCGTCGGCTCGCATAAGTTCCCTTGACAAGTGGATCAGTGATCCATATATTGGATTATGTGGATCGGTGATCCACATAATACAGCGCCATCTGGAATTTTTCCAGCTCCCGCGCAACGCGAATGAAAGAGCACACGACATGAACAGATTAAACGGAAAGACCGCCGTCATCACCGGGGGCGCAACCGGCATCGGCCTCGCCGCGGCCAAGCGCTTCATCGAGGAAGGTGCCTTCGTCTTCATCTTCGGGCGCCGCCAGGAGGCACTCGATGCCGCTCTCACCGCCCTCGGGCCCAATGCCCGCGCCGTGTCCGGCTCAGTTTCCGAGCTGGCTGACCTCGACCGGCTCTACGCGGCGGTGAAGGCCGAGCGCGGCACCCTCGACATCGTCCTGGCCAACGCGGGGGCGGGAAGTCCGCTTCCTCTCGGCCAGATCACCGCCGAGCACATCGACGACACCTTCGACACCAATGTGAAGGGGACGATCTTTACGGTGCAAAAGGCGCTGCCACTGATGGGTCCAGGCGGTTCGATCATCCTGACCGGATCGAGCGCCGGTACCACGGGAGCCCCGGGATTCACGGCCTACAGCGCGAGCAAGGCAGCGGTGCGCAACCTTGCCCGGACCTGGGCGGAGGACTTGAAAGGCACAGGCATCCGGGTCAACGTGCTGTCGCCGGGGGCGACGGCGACCGAACTCGCCAGGCAGGCGCTAGGTGAAGAGGGCCAGAAGGCGTACGGCGCGATGACGCCGCTCCAGCGTATGGCCGAACCAGCGGAGATCGGGGCGGCGGCCGCCTTTCTTGCCTCGTCGGACAGCAGCTTCATGACCGCCAGCGAGGTCGCCGTCGACGGCGGCCTGGCACAGCTCTGAGGAGAAAAATCGAATGACACAATCACTGAAGGGAAAAACAGCGCTCGTCACCGGGGCATCGCGTGGCATTGGCCGCGCAATCGCCGAACGTCGCGCAAAAGACGGTGCGACTGTGGCACTGACCTATAACGCCAGTAAATCCAGCGCGGACGAGGTCGTCGCGGCGATCGAGAAAGCGGGAGGCGTCGCGTTCGCGATCCATGCGGATCTCGTTGATCCGAACACCGTCCCGGCCTTGTTCGAGAGACTCGACGACGAATTCACGCAACGGAACGGTAGCACAGCGCTCGACATTCTGGTCAACAATGCCGGCAATTCCGGTTGGCTTGGCTTCAGGGACGCCACGCCGGAGGGTTGGGACACACTGATGGCCGTCTACGCCCGCGCGCCATTTTTCATCGTTCAGGCCGCTCTCGATCGTCTTGCCGATGGCGGGCGCATCATCAACATTTCTTCCGCCGCAGCCACGAAGCCGGTGACGGCTGCGCCCATTTACTCGATGGCGAAAGCGGCCATCAACACCCTGACCCACACGCTCGCAATCGAGTTGGGGCCGCGTCGCATCACGGCGAACGCCGTTGCGCCGGGCTTCACGCGAACCGATGCGAACGCCGAATTCCGCGAGAATCCCGAACTCGTCAAGGCGGTCGAGGCCCAAATCGCGCTGGGCCGCTTTGGCGAGCCTTCGGAAATCGCCGCCGTCGTGGCATTCCTTGCGTCCGATGAGGGCCGTTGGGTGACCGGCCAAGCGATCGAAGCGAGTGGTGGTTACAAGCTCTGACCGCACCCCGGAACGAAGGAGAACTATATGAGTTACGCAATTATTGGCTTCGGCAAGATTGGCCAGGCACTGGCCAGGGCGTTCGCCCGCAAAGGTATCGAAGTGGCTGTTGCAAGCACCCGCGACCCGCGCAGCTTTGCAGCCGAGGCGGCCGCCATCGGGCCTACGATCATTCCCATGACCCTGGCGGAAGCCGTCAAGGCGGATATCATCTTTTTGGCCGTCCGTTTCGAATCGCATCCGGAGGTCGCAAAAGCCCTGTCCGACTGGAACGGGAAGATCATCGTCGACGCGATGAACACGCAGGCCCCGCTTGAAGAGCTGGACGGTCTCCCGTCCTCCGCCTTTGTCGCGACGACGTTTGCCGGAGCCAGGCTGGTGAAAGGCTTCAATCACCTGGTCGCCGCGGTGCTTGACCAGGATCCGTGCGTACACGGCGGCAGGAGAGTCGTCTTTCTGGCGAGTGAAGATAACGACGCCGCATCGGAGGTCGCTGCGCTTGCGGAACATCTCGGTTTCTCGCCGGTAAAGCTCGGCGGACTTTCCGAAGGCGGACTACTTGTGCATGCGCGCGGGAAAAGTTGGGGGCAGCTGATCTTCAAGGATCTCGTCAAGTTCGACTGATCTGATCTAAGCGCGGACGGTGCTGGCAGGTAAGTGGCACTTCGTTCAACCGGAAACGGGCGCGCGCGTAGGCCCGTTTTTGGCCGGTAGCGGGCGGTGATCACGGCTCAGCGTACCGAGCCGTTGTCGTCGGAGTAACAAAACGTGTTGGTAGCCGCACTAAGTCGTATTCCCGAGTTTGACCCTGAGCGGATCGGCAACTATCATTGTGGAAACTTTCAAGGCCCACGCCGCACCGCCATGTCCGATCCCCGTTCCGACCGCTTCGTCCGCGCCTACCTGAAGACGCGCCACCTCGTCCTGCTTGTCGAACTGGGCCGGCATGGATCGATCATGCAGGCCGCCCAGGCCGCGAACCTCACGCAGCCGGCGGCCTCGAAACTGCTCGGCGAGCTGGAACACGCGCTGGGCGTCACCTTGTTCGAGCGCCTGCCGCGCGGCGTCGAGCCCACGTGGTACGGCAAGGTGCTCATCCGCCGCGCCGGCGCCTCGCTGGCCGAGATGGACGCCGCGTACCAGGAAGTGATGGAACTGATGTCCGGCCTGCGCGGGCGCGTCGCGGTCGGGGCGATCCTGACGCCGTCGACCACGCTGGTGCCGGCCGCCGTTACCCTGCTCAAGACGCGGCATGCGCGCCTGAACGTGTCGATCGAGGTCGGCAGCAGCAAGCAGCTCGTCGAGCGCCTGCGTGCCGGAGACCTCGACATCGTCATCGGCCGCGTCGTGGACGGTTCGATTGCGGACGAATTCCACTTCGAGCCGATCACCGACGAGCCGCACAGCCTGATCGTGCGCGCCGGACACCCGCTGCTGGGCGCGCGCGGCCTGGACCTGGCCGAACTCGCGCAGCAGGCGTGGATCGTGCCGCCCGCCGGCAGCATGGTGCGCGACCGGATGGCGGCGCTGTTCCTCACGCAGGGCCTGGAGCAGCCCGCGGAGACCGTGTCGACGGCCGAGCTGCCCGTCGTGACGACGCTGCTGCTGGGCAGCGACATGGTGGCGCCCATGTCGGTGGAACTCGTCAAGCCCTACCTGGATAGCGGCCTGCTGGCCATGCTGCCGTACGAACTGAATCTGCGGATGGACGTCTACGGCATCATCACGCGCCGCCATCACCAGCTGTCGCCCGCGGCGGAAGCCATGCTCGGCGCGCTGCGCGAGACGGCCACGCGTCCCAAGCCGACGGCGCGCGTCACGTACATCAAATCGGTGTAAGCTGGCGCGATGGCTTCCTCCGCATCACACCGCCTGCTCGGCATCGACTGGGGCTCGAGCAACCGCCGCGCCTATCTCGTCGACGCCGCCGGCACCTGCCTCGCCACGCGCGCCGACGACCAGGGCATGCTCGCCGTGCGCCCCGATTTCGCCGGGTCGTTCGCCGCCCTCGTGGCGGAAATGGGCGTCGATCCAGGCATTCCCGCCGTCGCCTCCGGCATGGTCGGCAGCGCCCAGGGCTGGCGCGAAGTGCCTTATCTCGACATCGGCGTGCCGCTGGACGCGCTGCCCGACCACGTGGTCCGCGTCGACGACCCGCGCGCGGGCCGTCCGTGCTTCATCGTCCCCGGCTACGTGCAGCGCGGCGAGCACGTGGACGTCATGCGCGGCGAGGAGACGCAGTTGCTGGGCGCCGTGGCGCTGGGCCGGCGCGACGGCTGGTTCGTCCTGCCCGGCACACACAGCAAGTGGGTGCATCTCGCGGACGGCGTCATCCGCCGCATCGCCACGTTCATGACGGGCGAGTTGTTCGCGATGGTGTCCGCGCACGGCACGCTGGCGCCGCTGATGGCGGGCGCGCATGACGACGACAGCGCATTCGTCGCGGGACTCGATGCGGCCCGCCGTGGCGCGCCGCTGTCGAATGCGCTGTTCGGCGTGCGTGCGCGCGTCGTCTCGGGC
>NZ_JBKYMO010000225.1:0-9145 GCF_047302915.1 Massilia sp. CT11-108
TTCCAGCGCCGCGAACAGGCCGCCGGACTGCGCGATCTTGACGGCGTAGACGTCGGCGGCGTCCGAGCGGGCCAGCGCCAGCGCATCGACCGGGCCGTGCAGGGCTTCGTCGGCCATGATCGCGACGTCGAAGCGGCGCGCGAGGCGGCCCAGCATCGCCGTGTGATGGGCTTTCACGGGTTGCTCGATCAGGTCGACGCCGCCGGCTTCCAGCTGGGCGATGCCGCGCACGGCTTGCGCTTCGCTCCAGGCCTGGTTGACGTCGACGCGCACGCTGGCGCGGTCGCCCAGCGCGCGCTTGATCGCCAGCACGTGGGCGACGTCGGCGTCCACGCTGCGCAGCCCGATCTTCAGCTTGAAGATGCGGTGGCGGCGGATCTCCAGCATGTGTTCCGCTTCCGCGATGTCCTTGGCCGTGTCGCCGCTGGCCAGGGTCCAGGCCACGGGCAAGGCGTCGCGCACGCGGCCGCCCAGCAGGTCGGACAGCGGCACGCCCAGGCGGCGCGCATGCGCATCCAGCAGCGCCGTCTCCAGCGCGCACTTGGCGAAGCGGTTGCCCTGGATGGCCTTGCGCACCCTGGCCATCGCCTTTGCCGGCTGGCTCGCGTCCATGCCGACCAGCAGTGGGGCGATGTGGGTGTCGATATTGGCCTTGATGCTTTCCGGGCTCTCTTCGCCGTAGGCCAGGCCGCCGATGGTGGTGGCCTCGCCCCAGCCCTGGATGCCGTCGGCGCAGCGGACGCGCACGAGCACCAGGGTCTGCGTGTTCATCGTCGCGACGGACAGCTTGTGCGGCCGGATCGTCGGCACGTCGAGCAGGAAGGTTTCGATATATTGAATCATATTATTTGCGTATAATTCGCTGAGGTGAGGACACGATATTCCTGCAAATGAGGGACGTCCAACACCGTTTTGGTATCGTTTCAATACCCTATAGGTATCGAGTATGGAATTAAGGCACCTGCGCTACTTCGTCGCGGTCGCGGAAGAACGCAACTTCACGCGCGCCGCCGAGCGCCTGCACATCGCCCAGCCGCCGCTCAGCCGGCAGATCCAGCAACTGGAGGAAGACCTGGGCGTGACCCTGATCGAAAAAGGGGTGAGACCGCTGCGCCTGACGGAGGCCGGCGCGTTTTTCCTGGCGCATGCGAAGCCGCTGCTGGACCAGGTGCGCGACCTGCGCACGATGACGCAGCGCGTGGGGAAGCTGGAACGGACGCTGTCGGTCGGCTTCGTCGCGTCGACGCTGTACGGCCTGCTGCCGGACATCATCCGCCGCTACCGCGACAACCACCCCGAGGTGGAGGTGACCCTGCACGAGATGACGACGGTGGAGCAGCTCAAGGCCTTGAAGGAAGGGCGCATCGACGTGGGTTTCGGGCGCCTGAAGAGCGAGGACACGAGCATCCGCCGCATCCTGCTGCGCGAGGAGCCGATGGTGGTGGCGCTGTTCCCCGGCCACCGCCTCGCGGAGAAAGAGGGCAACCTGCGCCTGACGGACCTGATCCACGAAGCGCTGCTCGTGTACCCGAAGGCGCCGCGGCCCAGCTTTGCCGACCAGGTGCTGGCCGCTTTCCGCGAAGCGAACCTGATGCCGGACCACGTGACGGAAGTGCGCGAACTGCAGATCGCGATGGGCCTGGTGGCGGCCGGGCAGGGCATCGCGATCGTGCCGGAGAGCGTGCAGGGCATGCATCACCGGAACGTCGTGTACCGGCGCATCGAGGACAAGCATGCGGTGTCGCCGATCTTCTTCAGCGTGCGCCACATGGACCGCTCGCCCGAGCTGGAAAACATGCTGGCCGCCGTGTATTCGGTCTACGACGACCTCGGCATCCCGCACGTCAGGGAAGCGTTGTAGGCCGGGAGCGCAATGAACGACAGGAACAAGGCGACCCTGATCGGCTTGACTGCCGTCCTGCTGTGGAGCGCCATCGTGGGCCTGATCCGCCAGGTCAGCGTCCACCTCGGCCCCACGGGCGGGGCCGCGCTGATGTACAGCGTGGCGTCGGTGTTCCTGCTGCTGTCGGTGGGCCATGCGCGGCTGCCGCGCCGCTACCTGGCCTGGGGCAGCGTGCTGTTCGTGACCTATGAACTGTGCCTGTCGCTGTCGATCGGCTATGCGGACACGGCGCGCCAGGCCATCGAGGTCGGGATGGTCAACTACCTGTGGCCCACGTTCACCATCGTGGCAAGCATCCTGTTCAACCGGCAGAAGACGAACTTCCTGATCGTGCCGGGGTTCGCGCTGTCCATCGTCGGCATCTGCTGGGTGCTGGGCGGCGCGCAGGGCGTCGATCTTGCCGGCATGCTGCGCAACGTGCGCGCCAACCCGCTCAGCTACGGGCTGGCGTTCGCCGGCGCCGTGATCTGGGCCGCGTACTGCACGGTGACGGCGCGCATCGCGGAAGGAAAGAACGGCGTCACGCTGTTCTTCATCCTCGTGTCGATGACGTTGTGGGGCAAGTACCTGCTGGAGGGCGGCGGCCGCATGGATTTCAGTCTCGAGGCCGTCGTCTACCTGCTCCTGGCCGCGGGCGCCATGGGCTTCGGCTACGGCGCGTGGAATGTCGGCATCCTGCACGGGAACGTGACGGTCCTGGCCGGCGCGTCGTACTTCATCCCCGTGCTCTCCGCGGCGCTCTCGGCACGCCTGCTGCGCGCGCCGCTGTCGCTCGCGTTCTGGCAGGGCGCGGCCATGGTGTGCGGCGGTGCCATCCTGTGCTGGCTCGCCACGCGCACCAATCGTACACGCTGATATCACGCGTTGCGGGTATGATGCTTATCGGTAACGTATCGTTGCCGAAGTCCGAAAGCATCCATGAAGTCCAGCCAGAAAATCGCCACCGCGCTCGTGCTCTGTGCCGCGGCCCTCGTTCCCCGTTTCTCCCTCGCCCAGTCCATCCCCGCGGCCATCCATGCGCAAGCCGCGCCATTGCCCGGTCCCTACGACGAGCGCGGTTGGCTCGACCGCTTCTACGCCCCGCGCAAGTATGCGCCCGCGTGGAATCCGCAAACCGCCGCCGCCGCGTTGTGGGTGCTGCGCCAGGCCCCGGTACAGGGCCTCGACCCGCAGGACTACGGCGCCGACGACCTGCAGCAGCAGCTGCGTTCCGGCCATGCCGATCCCGCCAGATTCGACGTCGCGCTGACGGCGGCGATGCTGCACTACCTGGCCGACCTGCGCGTGGGCCGCGTGCGTTCCGAATACCACACCGGCAAGTCCGACGCGCGCCTCAAGCGCTACGATCCGGTCGAGCGGCTGCGTACGGGACTCGCGGCCGGCAAGCTGCGCGACGCGGTGCAGGCGGCCGAGCCGCAGCTGCCGCTGTACGCGCAGGTCAAGGCGGCGCTGGCGCATTACCGCGAGCTGGCGAAGCAGCCGTATCCCGCGCTCCTGGTGCCGCAGGCGAAGGTCAAACCGGGCGCGGCGTATCCGGATGCGCAGGCGCTGTTCGAACGCCTCGTGCTGCTGGGCGACCTGCCGGCCGATGCGGCGCCGCCCGTTGACGGCATCTACGGCGACAAGCTGGAAGAGGGCGTGCGCCACTTCCAGGCCCGTCACGGACTGGAGGAAGACGGTGTGCTGGGGCGCGGCACGGTCAATGCGCTCAACGTGCCGCCCGCGCAGCGCGTGCGCCAGCTCGAACTGACGCTGGAGCGTTTGCGCTGGCTGCCGGATTTCGGTCCCGGCCCGCTGATCGTCGTCGACCTGCCGGCCTACCGGCTGTGGGCGCTGCAGAACGGCAGCACGGAGGCGCCGCTGGAGATGCGCGTCGTCGTCGGCTCCGCCGTCAAGACGGAAACGCCGCTGTTCGTCGGGCAGATGCGCTACCTCGAATTCAACCCGTACTGGAACGTCCCGCGCAGCATCCTGGAAAAAGAGATCCTGCCGAAGCTCGCGCGCAATCCGGCGTACCTGAAGCAGCATGACATGGAGACGGTGCCGCCGGAAGCGAGCGTGGCGGACCTGAAAGCGGGGCGGGCGCGCGTGCGCCAGCGCCCGGGGGCGAAGAATTCGCTGGGACCGATCAAGTTCGCGATGCCGAACCCGATGGACATCTATTTGCACTCGACGTCGGCGCGCGAACTGTTCGAACGCAGCCGGCGCGACCTGTCGCACGGCTGCATCCGCGTCGAGCACCCGGCCGCGCTGGCGCAGTACGTGCTCGGCGGGCAGCGCCAATGGACGGCGGATGCGATCCAGGAGGCGCTGCAGCCGGGGCCGACGAAGCACGTCGACCTGCCTCGTTCGATTCCCGTGGTGCTGTTCTACGCGACCGCCATCGTCGACAGCGAGGGCGGTGCGCGCTTCGCCGCGGACATCTACGGCCGTGACGTCAGACTGGAGCAGGAGCTGGCGGCGCGCCGCCACGCCTTGAAATCAGCGCGCTGACGTCAGCGCCGCGTCACCCCAGGTCACCGGCAGCTGCTCGTTGGCGCCGCCCGTGCTCTTGGCCACCAGTTCGATCAGCTTGACGCCGGCGACGTCCACGCTCAATGCCTGCGCCGGCTGGCCCCAGCGCAGCGCACGGCTCTTCGCGAGCAGCTTGCCGTCGCCGTAGACGAGGAACGTCACGCCGTTCTTGCGGTCCTGCGCGGAATCGTCGACGCCGACCTTCGTCTCCAGGCGGCGGTAATCGTGGTTGCGCACTTCGAGGCGCGAATTGGCCAGGATGCCGATGCCGGCGTCGTAGCGCTTGCCGCCGATCTGCAGCCACTGGCCGTACGGCGTGCTGTCCGCGCGCGCGCCGCCGAAGCCGGCGTACATCGGGCGTTCGCCGCCGCCCTTGGTGCCGCTCCAGCCGAACGACGAGCGGAACACGGTCGGATCGGCCGTCGGCTTCGTCACGCCGTCGACGGCCGGGTTCACGCTGCCCGGCTGCTCCGACAGGTACAGGCCGTCCGCCAGCGCGCGTGCGCCCTGGACGCGGAAGATGCGCGTTTCGCGCGGCGCCACTTTCACTTTCGTCTCGTTCGTGAACGAGGTGGCTTCCTTCGACCAGAGATCGGTCAGCGTGATCTTGCCGTCCTTGCGCAGCTTGAGGTGCTCTGCCGTCAGGTCGGCATCGACGGCTGCGATGCCGCGGTTGAAGATGGCGACGGCCTTGTCGCCCGACGCGAGGGTCTTCACGAGGATTTGCACGTCGTCCGCGTCGTACGCGAGCACGGCCTGGTTGCCGGCCGGGTCCTGGTTCAGCGCGATGATGTCGGCGTTGCCGAAGATGTCCATCAGCGCCTGCGGCGTCGTGCGCAGGTCGGCGCCCGTCATCAGCGGCGAATTCAGCATGGCCCACAGCGCGAAGTGCGATCTCGCTTCGGTCAGGTGGTTCGCGTCGAAATCGCCGGCGCCGATGTACAGCATGTCCGGATCGTTCCAGCTGCCCGGATGGCCGTACAGTTCGCGCCGTGCGGCGCTGTCGTAGTTACTGAGCAGGCGCGGCCAGTTCGGGCGGATGTCGTCGCTCGTGCGCGAGAGGTTGCCGAAGTTCTTGCCCCAGGCGCGTACGTCGGCCGAGCCCCACACGCACAGCGACAGCAGGTAGTCGCCGTCCGGATTGCTGCGCTTCAGTGCCTCGTTGATCTGCGTGAATTCCGCCTGCACGGCCGGGATGTCCGAGCGGGCGACCGATTCCAGGTCCAGCACGGGTTTCAGCGCGCGGTAGTTGCCCGTCTTGACTTTCGGGCTGTCCGCGCCGTACGCGCGCAGGCCGCAGCCGTCGACCTTGATGAAGTCGAAGCCCCAGTCGCGGAAGAACAGGCCGATGTCCTGGTCGATGTGGCCGTACAGGCCCACTTCGCGTTCGAGCACGCTGCCCTTCGGCAGGTTCGGGTCGTCGCCGCCATACGCCTGCGAGCACGTATTGCGGCCCAGGTCCGAGTAAATACCGGCCTTCAGGCCCATCGCGTGGATCTTGTCGGTGAACGGACGGAACCCGCCGTTGACGGTGGACGGGAACCGGTCCGGGCGTACGATCAGGCGGCCGTCCGGCTGGTTGCGGCGCAGCGCCCAGCCGTCGTCGATGTTGACGTAGCGGTAGCCCTTGGCGGCCAGGCCGCTGTCCACGAGGCGCTGGGCCGCGCCCAGGACCTTCGCCTCGTCGATGTCGGTGCCGAACGCATTCCAGCTGCTCCAGCCCATCGGCGGCGTGGCCGCGTGGCCCGCGGTGTAGGCGCTCCAGCGCGCGGTCGGTGCGAGGGGATCGGTGGCAGCGTGAGACAGGGTCGCCGCGAACAACAGAGGAATCAGGGCCAGGCGAGGCTTTTGCATCGGGATTTCCAGTATGAGGTGTGGACGTGATAGCAGATTATGCGAAGCACGGGGGCTTTCGACAATTACTAAATGTGTCATCCGGTATATCAAATTGAGCTGACTGGCGCCTATGTTAAAGTGACATCATTATTCCGGGTGCTCCATGAATCTGTTCGAACATCTGGCCTTGCTGGCCGTCCTCGTGCTGGCCGCCGGCTTCCTGTCCCTGAGCGAAATCGCGCTGGCGGGCGCACGCAAGATCAAGCTGAAACTGCTGGCCCAGGCGGGCGACGCGCGCGCGCACAAGGTGATCGCGCTGCAGGCGCAGTCGGCCGACTTCTTCGCCGCGTCGCAGATCGGCCTGAACGCGATCGCCATCCTGGGCGGTATCCTCGGGGAGGGCGCGCTGCGGCCGTTTTTCCTGGAATGGCTGACGCTCTTCTACGATGGACCGGGCCGCGACAATATCGCGTTCGCGCTGTCGTTCGTGTTCGTCACGACGCTGTTCGTGCTCTTCGCCGACCTGATGCCCAAGCGCCTCGCGATGATCGCGCCGGAGAGCACGGCGATGGCCGTCGTGCGGCCGGTCATGGTCGTCATCCGCGTGTTCAGGCCCCTGTCCTGGGCACTGAACAAGGTGGCGAACATGCTGTTTCGCGTGTTCGGCGTCGACACGACGCGCGAGGACCGCATCACCTTCGACGAGATCTCGGCCGTCGTGGAAGCGGGCGCGCAGGCCGGCGTGCTGCAGAAGCAGGAGCAGCACTTCATCGAGAACGTGTTCGAGCTGGAGTCGCGCGCCGTCACGTCGACGATGACGACGCGGGAGAACGTCGTGTTCTTCACGCTGACCGAATCCGAGGACAGCATCCGCCAGAAGATCGCCACGCACGCGCTGTCGAAATTCCCCGTGTGCGACGGCGTGATCGACCGCGTGATCGGCTATGTGGACACGCGCGACATCCTCGTGCAGCTGCTGAACCGCCAGTCCCGGTTCCAGCTGAACGAATCGAGCATCCGCACGGTCCTGATCATTCCCGATTCGCTGACGCTGTCCGAACTGCTCGACCGCTTCCGCGCCACCAAGGAGACGTTCGCCGTCGTGATCAACGAGTACGCGTTCATCGTCGGCGTCGTCACGCTGAGCGACATCATGGTGACCGTGATGGGCAAATGGGGCACGCCGCTGGAGGCGGACCAGCAGGCCTTGCAACGCGAGGACGGTTCCTGGCTGATCGACGGCAGCACGCCGGTGGCGGACATGAAGCGCGTGCTCGAACTGGACGGGCTGCCCGAGGAGGAGCACTACGAGACGGCGGCCGGCTTCATGATGTACATGCTGCGCAAGGTGCCCAAGCCGACCGACAGCGTCGAATACGAAGGGATGCGGTTCGAAGTGCTCGACGTGGACCACTACCGCATCGACCAGCTGCTCGTGAAGCGGATCGGCGCGCGCGGCGCATCGTCCGCCACGCCGGCCGAACCGCTGGAAGATTAGTCGAGCGCCAGGATGCCCTGCAGCGACGAGATCCGCTCGGGGGCCGACCACGTGCCGGCCAGCCGGCGCTGCGCGTCGAACTCCAGCAACTGCCTTCCCTTGTGCCCGTTGTCCGGACCGTGTCCCTGCCAGTTCGCGACGAGCAGGTGGCCGTCGTCCAGCTGCTGGAAGCTCGCATAGAAGAACGGCGCCACCTCGGCGGGCAGGTCGGCCGCGGCGCCGAAGCGCTGCCGCACGTTCCCGGCCGCGTCGAACAACACCATCACCGCGCCATAGCCGCCCGACACGAGAGTGGTGCCGTCCGCGTTCCGTTCGGCCTTCCACGCATGCTCGAATTCGGACACGCCAAAGCGGCGGCGTTCCGTCAGGTCCGGCGCCGTTTCGAGGATGTGGTCGTTGGTGCAGAGCAGGTACGTGCCGTCCCGCGTCGGGCGCATCAGGCGCACGTAGTCGCCGTCGCGGCGCGCGCTGGCGACGACGTTCCATTCGCGGTCCAGCGTCAGCACGTTGACGCCACCCGTGCCGTCCAGGTTCCAGCCCGTCACGAGCGTGTGGCCGTCGGGCCGGCGGTGCACGGCCGTGACGTCGGTCCAGCGCGCGCAGGCGTCCAGGACGCGGCCCGATTCGATGTCCAGCTCGAAGAAACCGCGGTCGAAGCCGACCAGCGCGCGGGCCGCGTCGAGCCGCTGCAGGTCGCGCGCGAGCGGGTAGGGGGACAGGTCCAGCGTCCAGTGGAAGGTGTCGGTGGCGGTGTCGACGAGCGACAGTTGTTGGCGGCCTTCGTCGATGGCGAGCAGGCGGCGGGAGATTGTCTCGGTCATGTGGGTGAATTAGTTATCGATAACTTTTCGGAGTGTATGCGATTTCCGCGTTATCGGCAATGGCGCCGGCGTTCGACGTTCTCCCGCTCCGCGCGGCACACGACCGGGTTGTCCGGATCCCGGCTCCATTCGCACCAGCCGCCGTCGTACACGCCGATGCGCTCCCAGCCCATCAGCCAGGCGTAGAAGAACGCCAGCGACGCGCGCCAGCCGGTGCCGCAATAAAATACCGTCGGCCGGCCCGCGTGGATGCCGTTCGATCCCCACATGCGCAGGATGTCCGCCGCGGGTTTCATGCGCCCGTCGGCGTGATGGAACGCGGCCATGCTGTTCACGTCGCCCTCGTCGCCGGCGCGGCCCCATACGGCGCCCGGAATGTCGCCCCGTGCCTCGATGTAGTTGTAGCCCGACGTCCGGCCGACGTATTCGTTCCACGTGCGGATGCTGGCGAGCGTGCCCTGGCCATGCCGCAGCAGGCCGCGCACCTGGTCCATGTCGAACAGGTAGTCGGGCCGCGCGGGGAAGGGCGCGCCGAAATCGTCCGCCGCGGGACCGGGACGCGGCGGCCCGGAT
>NZ_JBKYMO010000226.1:0-9128 GCF_047302915.1 Massilia sp. CT11-108
GGCCAGGACGGCGTTCGACCGCACGCACCTGGGCAGCAAGGGCGCCGCATATTTCGCGCGGATGGTCGAGCGGGAGCTGACGAACGCCTTACCCGACCTGGCGGCGGAGTTTCCGCCGCGCTGACTCAGCGCGCGACCTGCAGCGTGCCGTCCACCATGCGCGCGAGGCCCAGCGGGTTCTCGTCGCGCAGCGCTTCCGGCAGCAGTTCCGCCGGCACGTCCTGGTAGCACACCGGACGCAGGAAACGTTCGATGGCCGTCGCGCCCACCGACGTGGTGCGGCTGTCCGACGTGGCCGGGAACGGGCCGCCGTGCACCATCGAGTGGCTCACTTCGACGCCGGTCGGGAAGCCGTTGAACAGGATGCGGCCGGCCTTGCGCTCCAGCGTCGGCATCAGCTTCGCGGCCAGGTCGCGGTCCGCGGCCGTCGCGTGGATCGTGGCCGTCAGCTGGCCTTCCACGTGGCGCGTCACTTCCAGCAGCTCGGCGTCGTCCTTGCACACGACGATCAGCGAGCTCGGTCCGAAGATCTCTTCTTCCAGCGCGCTGTTCGACAGGAAGGTCGCGGCGTCCGCCTGGTACAGCGCAGCCTGCGCGGCGCAGCCGCAGCCGTCCGAGCTGCCCTGGGCGATGAGTTCCACGCCTGCGAGACCGGAGCGGCGCGCGATCGCGTCGACGTACGCCTGGTGGATGCCCGCGGTGAGCATCGTGCCGGCGCCCTTGGCCGCCAGCGCTTCGGTGACGGCCGTGCGGAACACGTCCAGGTCCGGGCCGGCGAGGGCGATCACGAGGCCCGGGTTCGTGCAGAACTGGCCCGTGCCCATCGTGAGCGAATCGACGAAGCCTTGCGCCAGCCTGGCGCCGCCCGCGGCCAGTGCGCCCGGCAGCAGGTAGAACGGATTGATGCTGCTCATCTCGGCGTAGACCTGGATCGGTTCCTTGCGGGCCTGCGCCGCATTGACGAGCGCGAGGCCGCCATTGCGCGAGCCGGTGAAGCCGACGGCCTTGATCACGGGGTGCTGGACCAGCGCGAGGCCGATCTCGAAGCCCGTACCGATCAGCATGGAGAAGGTCCCTTCCGGCATGCCGGAGTCTTCGACGGCCTGGCGGATCGCCTTGCCGACCAGTTCCGACGTGCCCAGGTGCGCGTTGTGCGCCTTCACGACGACGGGGCAGCCGGCCGCCAGCGCCGATGCGGTATCGCCGCCGGCGACGGAGAACGCGAGCGGGAAGTTCGATGCGCCAAACACGCCAACGGGGCCGAGGCCGATCTTGCGCATGCGCAGGTCGGGGCGCGGCGGCGTGCGCTGGGGCAGGGCGGAGTCCAGCGTCGCTTCGAGGAAGTGGCCGTCGCGGACGACCTTGGCGAACAGGCGCAGCTGGTTGCACGTGCGCGCGCGTTCGCCTTCCAGGCGTGCCGTCGGCAGGCCCGATTCGGCGGAGGCGCGCTCGATCAGGGCCGGGCCCAGGTCCATGATGCGGTCGGCGATGGTTTCCAGGAAGCGGGCGCGCAGTTCCAGCGGCTGGCCGCGGTAGGCGTCGAAGGCCTGTTCCGCGAGCAGGCAGGCGCTGGACAGGTCGTCCATGCTGGCGGCGCCGAATTCCGGCTCCATCTCGGCGCGCGTGGACGGGTTGTAGGCGCGCAGCGTGCCGGCGCTGCCGCGCACGGCCTGGCGGCCGATGATCATTTCGCCTTGGATGTTCATGTGGGCTCCTTGTTAAAAAAAAAGCGCCGCCGCGACCCGTGAAGGCCGCGGCGGCGGTGGGCAGGAATCGATCAGCGATTGTATCGAATCATGCGGATTCCCGTTGGATCAGAACGAGTACTGGGCCAGCAGCGTGTAACGCGGACCGCTCATGAAGACCTGGCGCGTGAAGTTGCCCGCGTGCTGCTCCATGATCTGGCGCGTGTACGAGTTGGTCAGGTTCGTCGCTTCCAGGCCGACGCGGAACTTGTCCGTGAAGTCGTAGAAGATCGAACCGTCCAGCTGGCCGTACGGTGCCTGGTACAACGGCAGGCCGAACGCCTGGTCGTTGTTCGTCGTCGGGATCAGGTACTTCGCCGGATCCGCCGCCGGGTTCGTGTTCAGGCCGTTGTTGCCGCGGCTGCCCCACTGGTTCACGCCCAGCAGGTAACGCGAACGCCAGTTGTAGGCGAGGCGCATCGACAGGCCGTGCTGCTCGTACATGACCGCGAAGTTGATCGTGTGACGCGACAGGCCCTGCAGCGGGGTCTTGCCGAACGCACGACCGTCGGTATCGCAACCGTTGATCGACAGGTTGTAGTTCGACGACGCGTCGTTACCCGAGCACCAGGCGTTGAACACCGGCTTGTTCAGGGTGCGCTCGCTCGACACGTAGGTCCAGCTGGCCTGCGTACCGATGCCCTTCAGCCAGTCGGGCACGAAGTCGTAGTACTGCTGGTGCGCGATCTCGAAGCCGCGGGCGTAGCCCTTGGCGCCGTTGACGGGACCCGTGACCACGAACGTTTGCGGCTTGCCGTTGACGTCAGTCGCCTTGTACGCGTAGTCCTGGGTGATGATGATGTCCTTCAGGTCCTTGTTGAAGGCCGAGAAGGTCAGCGAACCGGCTTTCGCGAAGTACCATTCCGCGGTCAGGTCGACGTTGGTCGACGTGGTCGGCTTCAGCATCGCGTTGCCGTCGCTGGTACCGGTCAGCGTCGTGCCGTTGAAGATGACATTCGTCGTATTGCCGGATGCATCGCGGATCGTCGTCTGGTTCGGCGCCGAGTTCAGCGTGGTCTGCACCTGCAGCTGGTTGAAGTCCGGACGCGCCATCGCCTTGGCCACGGCGAAGCGGAACTGCAGCTCGTCGCTGTACTTCAGGCGCAGGTTCAGGCTCGGCAGCCAGTTGTGGTACGAGTTGTTGTACGACTGGGCTTCCGCGAACGGCTTGATGTAGATGAGCGTGTCCACGCCGGTGACGGGAGCGTCGGTCGGGATGGTGACGCCGGCCGGGCTGTAGGCGACGTAGCCGCTGCCGGCGCCGGTCGTCTTCACGTAGCGGATGCCGATGTTACCGTCGATCGGGTACTTCAGGTCGTCGAAGCCGAAGCGCAGCTGCGTGTAGGCGGCGCGCGTCTTCTCGCTCTGCGTGTTGGTCGCGGCCGGGTCGTTGAAGGTCGCAGCCTTCCACGGGTCGCAGGTCGAACCCTGTTCCTTGCACAGCACGTCGTGATAGGCGTGGATCTTGGACCATTCGTCCGGGAAGCCGCGCACCACCGACTCGTTGGCGAACAGCATCGGCGGAATGTTGTACTTGCCGTCGAAGAAGTTGTCGATCTTCTGCAGCGACGAGCCGCCCGCGAAGCGCGGGTCACCCAGGCGGGCGACGTGGGGGATCTGCCAGCCTTCCATCCACGGGAACGTGATGGCCTGCCAGTTGTAGAACTTCTGGGCCTTGTGGTTTTCGCCGTCGCGGTTGGCCATGCGGAAGCCGAAGCGGACGTCGCGCAGCACCGGGTGGTCGAACGCATACTTGAAGTCCGTCTTCCACGCCTTCTGGGTGGCCGTGGCGTGATCCAGCGCTTCCTGGGTGTAGGCCCAGTAGTAGTTGTTCGGATCGGCCATGTAGGCCGGCGAACCCAGCGTGATCTGCGGGACGTTGCCGCGCATGTCCATCTGCTGGTTCGGCATGATGAAGCCGGTCGACACGTCGGCGTCGAAGCCTTCGGTCGTCGAATGGACGTGCTGGAAGTCGTTGGTCCAGGTCAGGTCCGGCGTCACGCGCCATTGCAGGTTCAGCGACGTGTCGCGGGTGCTCGATTCACGCGTGTTGATGCGCTGCGAGCTGTTGAACGGCGAGCCGCCATAGGTCGGGTTCGAGATCGTACCGCTCTGGAACACGCCGTTACTGTCGAAGACGGAATCCTGGCTCGCGACCTGCTGGTACCACTTGTCCTCGGACGACGTGACGACGTGCTCGTCCAGGTCTTCCTTGTACTTCGTCTTGAAGTAGGTCAGGGCGGCCGTGAAGTCGCGGTTCGGACGCCACTGGAAGGCGGCGTAGTCGCCGCGGCGGGTACGCTCGAAGTCCTGCGAGCGGTAACCGACGCCCAGCGGGATCCACTGGGTCTTGGAACGGTCGTACTTGGCCGGGTCGGTCGAGTTCACGTGCGGGAAATACGGGTCGACGCCGACGCCGTCCGAACGGGTCGGGCTCTTCGCGTGCGCGAAGTCGACCAGGGCGCCGAATTCGCCGAACGTGTCCGACTTCCAGCGGTTCGACAGCAGGATGGTGCCGGTCGGGGACGGCGCGCCCTTGCGCAGCGTCGAATACGATTCCGACACGCCCACGGTGCCCTTGAAGCCCTTGTAGTCGAACGGCATGGCCGTACGCAGGTTCACGAGGCCCGCGACGGCGCCTTCGACCTGTTCCGCGGACGGGTTCTTGTAGACGTCGACGCCGGCCATCAGCTCCGGTGCCACGTCGGCGAAGCCGAGCGAGCGGCCGCCGCCGGCCGAGAACGCGTCGCGGCCGTTGACTTCCGAACGCACGTACGTCAGGCCGCGGACGGAGACGCCCGAGCCTTCGACGGACTGGCGGTTCGGGTCGCCGGCCATGTTGCGGTCGATGGTGACGCCGGCGATACGCTGCAGCACCTCGGTGACCGAACGGTCCGGCAGCTTGCCGATGTCTTCGGCGACGATCGAATCGACGACTTCGTCCGCATTCTTCTTGAGTTGTTGCGCCGACTGCAGAGCCGCGCGCTGGCCGCTGATGTGGACCACGGTAGGGGCTGGGTTGGCCGTGGTGTCGGCGCTGGTCTGTGCCCATGCTGCGGCGCTGGAAAGGACGGCTACGTGCGCAACCGCTGCCGCAATCGCGGTCTTCTGGAAATTCCTCATTGTCTCCCCCCGATGATCAGGTTGTGTTGTTATGGAAAGCTCTAGCAAAGCCAGTGCGGATGTGATGCTTAACACTGGTTGTTATACGCTACCATAAAATTTTTATTGTTTGCTACTCAGTTGTCAGTTTTGTGACAACGCAACGTGTCTTTTTGCCGACAGCTAGAGCAAACAAACCGTTGCCAGGACCGCGCCGCCGTGCACAGGCAAGCCGGGAGAGCGCTTGGCCGATAGCGAACACGGTCCTGTGTTCAGAGTGAAAACCGCCTTGGAACGGGCGTTCACGTGCGAGCGTGTCACGCCTGACCCCGGCAGTAAGGTCACAACATCGATGTTATACGCAATCGATTTCATAACTGCCAAAAAAATCTTTTCGTGCGTGTGAGAAATACAACATCTGTGTCTTGGCAGCGCTACCTTTTCACAACGTCTCGTAGTGTTGCGGGGGTTAGCAGCTAAACATGCTAAACAAGCCACGTAACGGTATATTGACGTGTTAGCGCGAACATTTTTGCCTTGCGCATCTAACATCCCTTGGCTTAGGATACCGGTCATTAGCGCCATAAAAACAATTCCGGAGACACATGCGTAAATCACTCGCCCGCCAGACCGCCGCCGCGCTGGCCTTCCTTGCTGTCGCCGGCAATGCCATGCTGGCGCCCATCCCCGCGCAGGCCGCGGGCCACTACAAGCATTTCAAGACGGCGATCTACATCCCGGTGAACGTCACGCGAAGCCTCGTCGACCCGCAGGTCTTCGAGCACCAGTTCGCGCGTGCCATGAGCCAGGTCCCGTTCGACAAGGTCTACATCGAGGGCTACCGCGACAACCACTTCGCCAGCGACGCCGAGATCGAGGCCGTGAAGCGCCAGTTCCAGGCGAAGGGCATCGAGGTGGCGGGCGGCGTCACGCTGGCCGCGGGCGGATTCAACGGCCAGTTCATGACCTTCGATTACGAGTCGCCCAAGGACCGCGACACGTGCAAGCGCGCGATGGCACTGATGGCGCGCCATTTCGACCACGTGATCCTGGACGACTTCACGTTCTACACGTCGAAGTCGGACGCCGACATCAGGGCGAAGGGCAAGCGCACATGGACGGACTACCGCCTCGCCACCATGCGCAAGGTATCGAAGGACCTGATCATCGACCCGGCGCGGGCCGTCAACAGGAACGTCAACATCGTCATCAAGTATCCGAACTGGTACGAGCATTTCGAAGGCCTGGGCTTCGACCTCGCGCAGCAGCCCGAGATGTTCGACGGGATCTACGCGGGCACGGAGACGCGCGACCCGGTCATCACCGACCAGCTGCTGCAGCAATACGAGTCGTACAACATCATCCGCTACTACGAGACCCTCCGTAAGGACGGCAAGAATGGCGGCGGCTGGGTCGACACGTATTCGATCCGCTACGTCGACCGCTATGCGGAACAGCTGTGGGACACGATGCTCGCGAAGGCGCCCGAGATCACGCTGTTCAACTGGCACCCGGCCGCGCAGGACACGCCGGCCGAAGCGGGCGAGCGTCCGTGGGCCGGGCAGGACACCTCGTTCAATTGGGACCGCATCGTGGCCGACTGGAAGGCCGCGAACCCGGACGCGAAAGCGCCGCCGGGCTGGGGCCTCGCCGCCGGCGCCGCGCTGAAACAGATCGACGCGGTGCTGGACCAGCTGGGCAAGCCCACCGGCATCCCGACCTATCGCCCGGCCAACTCGTCGTCGGCGGAAGACTTCCTGCCCAACTACCTGGGTAATGTCGGCATCCCGATCGCCCTGACCGCGCGCTTCCCGCAGGATGCGCAGACGATCCTGCTCACGCAGGCATCGGCGGCCGATCCGGACATCCTCGACAAGGTGAAACGCCAGCTGGAAGCGGGGAAGGCGGTGTTCGTGACGTCCGGCTTCGTCAAGGCGACGCAGGATCCGAAGCGCAAGGACCGCGGCTTCCAGGACCTCGTCGAAGTCTACGCGACGGGGAACCAGGTGCTGCTGAACGACTACTACAACGGCTATGGCGCGGGCAACGGCGAATCGCTGCGCGACGATCCGAAGGTGGCGCCGCGCGACGTGCTGTTCCCGGAGCTGCACTACTTCACGAACGACGCGTGGCCGATCATCCGCGGCGTCGCGGGCGCGCGCGGCTTCCCCGTGCTGCTGATGAACCGGTATTCGAAGGGCGTTCTCTACATCCTGTCCATTCCCAGCAATATCGGCGACCTGTATAGTATGCCGCCAGGCGTGATGAACAGCGTGAAGACCTACCTGATGGCCGACGCGCCCGTCCGCATCGACGCACCGGCCGGCGTGAGCCTGTTCACTTACGATAACGGCGCCTACGTCATCCAGTCGTTCCGCGATACGCCGACGACGGTGAAGGTCGTGAAGCACGCGGTGGACGGCAAGGCGCGTCCGGCGGCCGAGACGGTGCCGGGCGCGACCCGCGACTCGGTGAGCGAGGTGGTGATTCCGCCCCACAGCTTCCGCGTCTACAAGGGCTAAACAGGTGTATGTACGCATGATGGAGACGCTGTAATGAAGTCGATGAAGCTGGCCCCAGCGGTGGCCCTTGCTCTGGCGTTGCTGGCGGGCCGCGTGACGGCACAACAGCAGGAGCCGTACGTGTGGGACAGCGTGGCGATCGGCGGCGGCGGCTTCGTCACGGCCGTGGTGCCCAGCCGCGCCGCACCGGGTGTTGCATATGCGCGTACCGACGTGGGCGGCGCCTACCGCTGGGATCCGCGCGAACGCCGCTGGACGGCGCTGCTCGACTGGGTGGCGGAAGACCAGACCGGGTACCTCGGCATCGACGCGTTGGCCATCGACCCGCGCGACGCCGACAACATCTGGCTCCTTGCCGGCATCGCCTACCTGAACGGCGGCCGCACCGCGATCCTGCATTCGACGGATGCGGGCAAGACCTTCTCCATCGTCGACGTCTCCAGCCAGTTCAAGACGCACGGGAACGGCATGGGCCGCCAGGATGGCGAGCGCCTCGCCGTCGATCCGGGCAACAGCAAATTGCTCTACGTCGGCACGCGCCGCGACGGCCTGTTCAAGAGTGTCGACGCGGGCCGCACGTGGGCGCGCGTGACGGCGCTGCCGGTGACGTCCACGCCGAACGACGTGGGCCTGACCGTCGTCGTGCCGGACCCCGCCAGCGTGAAGGAGGGCCAGGCGCGCCGCGTGTTCGTCGGCGTGTCGCGCTTCGGCGCCGTCGGCCCGAACCTGTACCGCAGCGACGACGCCGGCACGACGTTCGAACCCGTGGCCGGCGCGCCGGTGGACCTGATGCCCCAGCGCGCGATCCTCGACGGGGCAGGGAACCTCATCGTCACGTTCGCGAACGGCGCCGGCCCGCACCCGGACCGCACCGGGCGCGAGCCGATGGACCGCGGGCAGGTGTGGAAGTACGCGATCGCGAGCGGCGCCTGGACGAACATCACGCCCGCCGGCTGGACGCGGCCGTTCGCCGGCATCAGCGTCGATCCGAAGAATCCGCAGCGCCTCGTCGCGTCGACCATCAACACGTTCCTGCCGCAGGGCGACGCGAAGGGCGACCGCATCTTCCTGTCGAACGACGGCGGCGCCTCGTGGACCGACGTGATCGGCCGCGGTTTCGTGCGCGACGCGGCCGGCGTACCCTGGCTGAAAGGCCACTCCATCCACTGGGCCGGCTCCGTCGAGTTCGACCCGGCCGACACGCACGCCGTCTGGGTCACGTCCGGCAACGGCGTGTTCCGCACCGCGAACATCGATGCGTCGCCCACGACGTGGACGTTCACGGTCGACGGCCTGGAAGAGACGGTCCCGCTGGGCTTCGTCAGCATTCCCGGCGGCCCGCTCGTTTCCGCCATCGGCGACATCGACGGCTACCTGCACGACGATCCGTCGCGCCACGGCCGCATCCACGATCCGCAGATCGGCACGACGACGGGCCTGGCCTACGCCCCCAGGGATCCGAGGACGATGGTGCGCGTGGGGGACAGCATGCTCGTCACGCACGACGGCGGCGCCACGTGGACGAAGACCGCGGCCATCAAGGGCAGGCGCGGACAGGTCGCCATCTCGGCCGACGGCGCCGTGATCCTGCATGCGCCCGAAAAGGCGAAGGAGGTCTGGCGCTCGGGCGATGGCGGCACGACGTGGACTGCCGTCGCGGGCCTCGCGAAGGCCAACCTGCGGCCGGTGGAGACGCTCGACGACGGTTTTAATTACATCGCGGTCCTGCAAGATACGGAGGCGGTACGTAGCCTGACAC
>NZ_JBKYMO010000227.1:0-9127 GCF_047302915.1 Massilia sp. CT11-108
ATGCTGGAACGCGCCCGGCGCGACGTCGGCGCCATCGACCGCGCGCTGCGCAAGGAAAACAATCCGTATATCGTCGCCCCGCCGGACAGCCCGCAGATCCGCCTGCGCAGGGGCATCCAGGCCGCGGCCGACATGGCGCCGAATGCGTGGTACCAGGCGCCGAAGGTGGCGGAACTCGTCAACAACACGGGCGACGGCGCACGCCGCGAGCGCGTGATCGCGGGCGGCGGCACCTATTGCATGACGGAGCGCGCGCCGACGACGAGCATCGACATGATCGAGAAGCACGGCAAGTGGAGGCAGACCAATTGCCCGGAGCACGAATCGACGCCCAGCTCGCAGGAATGGCGCACGGCGCGCGATTGAAGTGGCTCGTGCGCCACGCGCACGATTGGACCTGTCATCGGAATGTCATCGAAATCGGCGAGCCTGACGTCGCGCTCCCGAAGCGCACTTTCCGAAGCGGATCCACTTTCACGAGGTCACCCATGTTCCTGTTTTCCCAGTCCGTCACGCCCGCCGTTCGCTCGCACCTGGACGCACAGGTTGCGTTCCTCAACGACATGTCGAAATCGATGTCGCGTTCGATCCAGCATCTCATCGACGCCAACATCCAGTTGAGCCAGACCCTGCTCGAAGAAAGCAACATCGCCGGCCAGCAGCTGCTGACGACGAACCACCCGACCGACATCATCTCGGCCGCCGCGTCGCGCGCCCAGCCGGCCGCGGACAAGCTGCGCGCTTACCAGCAGCACCTGTCGCGCGTCGTCGCCGATTCCCAGGTCGACCTGGCCCGCGTGGCCGAGCAGCACGTGCAGGAGACGTCGCGCACCGCACGCACGCTGGCCGACGAGGTGGCGCGCGTCGCCTCCGAAGAAACGCAAAGCAGCCTGCGCACGCAGCAGGACACGCTGAAGAATTTCCGCGACCCGTTCCAGAACGGCAGCGTCCACCGCGGCAATCTGCAGAGCGCAGGCAACGGCGCGCATGACGACACGTTCCGCGGCAGCGTGCAGGCGGACGCGCACGTGGGCCAGCAGGGCAAGTCGGCGGCGAAAGCCGGCTGACCGGCCGTAGAAATGACAACGCCCCGCGAGGGGCGTTTTTTTCAGCGGCGCTCGCTCGGATCGAGCGTCTCTTCATCCGTCTGGATGATGCTGACGGGCTTGCCTTTCGCGAGCCGGTACAGGTACACGGCATAACCCGACAGGCCATACACGACGAACAGCGGCCACAACACCTTCGGCGGGTCGATCGCCAGCAGCGCCAGCGCGAGCGCGATCAGGAACACGACGATGAACGGCACCGACTTGCGGAAATTGACGTCCTTGAAGCTGTAGAACGGGACATTGGTCACCATCGTCAGGCCCGCGAACAGCGCGATGCCCCACGAGATCCAGTCGACCTTGCGCGCGCTGACGTTGATGTCCGGGTCCGTCATCATCATCACGAAGCCGACGACCAACGCAGCCGCGGCCGGGCTCGGCAAGCCCTGGAAAAAGCGCTTGTCGACGACCTCGATGTTCGTGTTGAAGCGGGCCAGGCGCAATGCGGCGCCGGCGCAGTACACGAACGCGGCGATCCAGCCCAGCTTGCCCAGGCCGCGCAGCGACCATTCGTAGATGACCAGGGCCGGCGCGGCGCCGAACGACACCATGTCCGACAGGCTGTCGTACTGCGCGCCGAACTCCGATTGCGTGTTCGTCAGGCGGGCGACGCGGCCGTCCAGGCTGTCCAGCACCATCGCGATGAACACGGCCCAGCAGGCGTGGTCGAAGCGCTGGTTCATCGCCATCACGATCGCGTAGAAGCCGCCGAACAGCGCGGCCGTCGTGAAGGCGTTCGGCAGCAGGTAGATGCCCCGGCGCGGGCGGGATGCGGCGGCATCCGTCTTGCGGACGCGGCTGAAGCGGGCGAAGCGGGGCGCCTTGATGGCGCCGGGTTTGCGGCGTCGGGGTAGTGTCGGCATAGGTTTCTTTTTCTCAACAATGCACCGAGGAGGCGCGGACCCCGCCATTATAGTGTCCGCGCACCTCTGTTAGCGAACGGCTACCGTCAGCGGAATTTCACCTTGCCGACCAGGCGCATCTGCAAGGTCGTCTCGCCCGGCTCGAAGCTCGGCTCGGGCATCTCGGCCATGTCCGCGCGCTTGGCCGACATGCGCATCATCTGCGGTGCCGCGGCCTCGGCCTGGCCGCCCGCGTAATTGCCGCTGCCTTCGAAATCGACCGTGTCGATGACGGCATCATTCACGTTGCGGCCCATCGCGCGCGCGATCGAGGCGATGCGCTCATTGAGGTTGCGGTACGTGGCGGCGATGCGCTCGTCGTCCAGGCGTTTCTGCAGCTCCGGGCTCAGGTGGTAGTCGATGCCGTTCAGGTTGACGACTTTCTGCGCGGCCGCGGCCGTCTTCGGCAGCGCCTGCAGGTTGCGCGTCTTCACTTCCAGGTACTGGCCCACGCGCCAGCCGATCGGGACGCGGCGCGCGGCGGGGTTCGCCAGCGGACGCGGGCCGTCCGGCACTTCCGGGTAGACGGGATAGGTGTAATAGCCGACCGTTTTGAGTTCCGCCTGAGGATCCTCGCGGCGCACGATGTCCGTGCCCTGCTTCATCTTCTGGTTGACGCGGGCGGTGGCCGCCGCGCGGTCCTTGTCCTGCTCCTCGACGGCGAAGGTGACGGTCGCCTCGTCGTTGGCATGCTTCACTTCGCCGAACGCGGGCACGATGACCAGGGTGCCGCTCGTGGCGGGCGCGGTCTGGGCTTGCGCGGACAGTGCGGCGCTCAGCGCGGTCAACAGGACGAGTTTTTTGATGGACATTGTTGTTCTCCTTGATTCTTCACGGCGTATTGCCGCGGCACGAGAACGATAACCGGTTTGACGCGAAAGTCGAGTTTATGTAATGGAAAGTTGCAAATGATTGCAAACGAAGGACACAAAAAAAATCGCCCCGGCAAGCGAGGCGATTTTCATTCAGCCGGGAATGCCGATCAGTTCTTCGACTGGTCGACCAGCTTGTTCTTGGCGATCCACGGCATCATCGCGCGCAGCTGTGCGCCGACCTGCTCGATCTGGTGCTCGGCGTTCAGGCGGCGACGCGAGATCAGGGTCGGGGCGCCGGCCTTGTTTTCCAGGATGAACGACTTGGCGTATTCGCCGGTCTGGATGTCCTTCAGGACAGCGCGCATCGCGTTCTTGGTGTCTTCGGTCACGACGCGCGGGCCGGTGACGTATTCGCCGTATTCCGCGTTGTTCGAGATCGAGTAGTTCATGTTGGCGATGCCGCCTTCGTAGATCAGGTCGACGATCAGCTTCAGCTCGTGCAGGCACTCGAAGTAAGCCATTTCCGGCGCGTAGCCGGCTTCCACCAGCGTCTCGAAGCCGGCCTTGATCAGCTCGACGGCACCGCCGCACAGCACGGCCTGCTCGCCGAACAGGTCGGTTTCGGTTTCTTCACGGAAGTTGGTTTCGATGATGCCGGCCTTGCCGCCACCGTTGGCCATTGCGTACGACAGGGCGATGTCGCGGGCTGCGCCGGACTTGTCCTGGTAGACGGCGACCAGGTGCGGCACGCCGCCACCCTGGCGATAGGTACCGCGCACGGTGTGGCCCGGGGCCTTCGGTGCGACCATGATCACGTCGAGGTCGGCGCGCGGCACGACCTGGCCGTAGTGCACGTTGAAGCCGTGCGCGAACGCCAGCACGGCGCCCTGCTTGATGTTCGGCTCGACGTTGTTCTTGTACACGTCGGCGATGTTTTCGTCCGGCAGCAGGATCATGACGACGTCGGCGGCTTTCACTGCCTCGTTGACTTCAGCGACCTTGATGCCGGCCTGTTCGACCTTGCCCCACGATGCGCCGCCGCGGCGCAGGCCGACGGTGACGTTGACGCCCGATTCCGTCAGGTTCTGGGCGTGTGCGTGGCCTTGCGAGCCGTAGCCGATGATGGCGACATTCTTGCCTTTGATGAGGGAGAGGTCGCAGTCTTTGTCGTAGAAAACTTTCATTTTTTAATCCTGTGCTTTTCGTGTTTCGTTATTTTGTTTGGTGGACACGAGGTCCACCGAATATATCGCCAGCGTCAAACCTTGAGGATGCGCTCGCCGCGGCCGATGCCGGAACCGCCCGTGCGGACGGTTTCGAGGATCGAGGCGCGGTCGATGGCGTCGATGAAGGCATCCAGCTTCGTCTTCGCGCCCGTCAGTTCGATCGTGTACGTTTTTTCCGTCACGTCGATGATGCGGCCGCGGAAGATGTCGGCGGTGCGCTTCATTTCTTCGCGTTCCTTGCCGACTGCCCTCACCTTGATCAGCATGAGCTCGCGCTCGATGTGCTGGCCTTCGGTCAGGTCGACCACCTTCACCACCTCGATGAGGCGGTTCAGGTGCTTGGTAATCTGCTCGATGATGTCGTCCGAACCCGTCGTCACGATGGTCATGCGCGACAGGGTAGCGTCTTCGGTCGGCGCCACGGTCAGCGTCTCGATGTTGTAGCCGCGTGCCGAGAACAGGCCCACCACGCGCGACAGCGCGCCGGCTTCGTTTTCCAGCAGGACGGAGATGATGTGTCGCATTACAGGTCCTCCGATCCGAGCAGCATTTCCGACAGGCCCTTACCCGTCTTGACCATCGGCCAGACGTTTTCGCTGCGGTCGGTAATGAAGTTCATGAACACCAGGCGGTCCTTCATGGCGAACGCTTCGCGCAGCGCGCCGTCGACGTCGCCCGGCTTCTCGATGCGCATGCCGACGTGGCCATAGGCCTCGGCCAGCTTCTCGAAGTCCGGCAGGGAATCCATGTACGACTCGGAATAACGCGAGCCGTAGTCGAGTTCCTGCCACTGGCGCACCATGCCCAGGAAGCGGTTGTTCAGGAGGATGATCTTCGGCGTCAGGTGATACTGCTTGCAGGTCGCGAGTTCCTGGATGTTCATCTGGATCGAACCCTCGCCCGTGATGCAGGCCACGGTCGCACCCGGATTCGCCATCTGCACGCCCATCGCGTACGGCAGGCCCACGCCCATCGTGCCCAGGCCACCGGAATTGATCCAGCGGCGCGGCTTGTCGAACGGGTAGTATTGCGCGGCCCACATCTGGTGCTGGCCCACGTCCGACGTGATGAACGCGTCGCCGCCGGTGACTTCCCACACTTTCTCGACGACGGACTGCGGCTTGATCAGCTCATCCGAGGTCGCATAGCGCAGGCACTCGCGGCCGCGCCAGTCCTCGATCTGCTGCCACCACTTCTGCACGGCCGGGTTCGGACGCTGCTCGGCGGCATCCAGCTGCGACAGCAGTTCGACCAGCACGTCCTTGACGTTGCCGACGATCGGGATGTCCACTTTCACGCGCTTCGAGATCGACGACGGGTCGATGTCGATGTGGATGATCTTGCGCGGGTTCGACGCGAAGTGCTTCGGGTTGCCGATCACGCGGTCGTCGAAGCGGGCGCCGATGGCGATCAGGACGTCGCAGTGCTGCATCGCCATGTTCGCTTCGTAGGTGCCGTGCATGCCCGGCATGCCGACGAATTTCCTGTCGGTGGCGCGGTAGGCGCCCAGGCCCATCAGCGTGTTCGTGACCGGGAAGCCGAGCTTGTCGACCAGCTTGTTCAGTTCGTTCGACGCATTGGCGAGAATGACGCCGCCGCCCGTGTAGATCATCGGACGCTCGGCCGCCAGCAGCAGCTGCACCGCCTTGCGGATCTGGCCGGCGTGGCCCTTGTCGACGGGGCGGTAGGAACGCATCTCGACCTCTTTCGGGTACGAGTACGTCGCCTTCTGCATGCTCACGTCCTTCGGGATATCGACGAGGACCGGGCCCGGACGGCCGGTGCGTGCGATATAGAAGGCTTTCTTGATGGTATCGGCAAGGTCTTTGACGTCCTTGACGAGGAAATTGTGTTTCACCACCGGGCGCGTGATGCCCACGGTGTCGCATTCCTGGAATGCGTCCTGGCCGATCGCATTGGTCGGAACCTGGCCGGAAATCACGACCATCGGAATCGAATCCATGTATGCGGTGGAGAGGCCGGTGACGGCATTGGTGACGCCCGGACCGGACGTGACCAGGCATACGCCCACTTCGTTCGAGCTGCGCGAATACGCGTCGGCCGCGTGCACGGCTGCCTGCTCGTGGCGTACCAGGATGTGCTGGAATTTGTCCTGCTTGAAGATGGCGTCGTAGATGTAGAGAACCGCACCGCCGGGGTAACCGAAGACGTGTTTCACGCCCTCTTCCGCCAGGCAACGGACTACGATCTCAGCGCCCGTGATGGGAGCTGCTGCGTCGTTACTCATGATACGTTCCTTTCAAAACCCATAGGGAGATTGATCGGATGCTCGTCCCTGACGAGATACGTGTCACGCAACAGTGCT
Source organism: Massilia sp. CT11-108 (assembly GCF_047302915.1). Classification (NCBI taxonomy): domain Bacteria; kingdom Pseudomonadati; phylum Pseudomonadota; class Betaproteobacteria; order Burkholderiales; family Oxalobacteraceae; genus Massilia; species Massilia sp. CT11-108. The sequence continues at coordinate 6,376 of NZ_JBKYMO010000227.1, forward strand.
CATGCTTCCCTTCTCTCTGCGGTCACGTCGATCTTTCAGGATGCCGTAGGATCCTTACGAACCGGCGCTGGACGCAACTCGTTCAGCTTGAGTTACTGTAGCGGAATGCGAATCTCTCGCGCTTGTGGCACGGGTTGGAGCAAACTGCCTACATTGTGAAAGCGCGTCATGCCGAGGTTGACTTTGTGTGACAAGCTGGCTTGACAATAAGCTTCGGGGGTGCAAAGCGTTCCATACCTTACTGCGTTGCACCATTCTGGTCAAGATAAATAATGATTTTTTCAAGCGCGCTTTCACACAATATTGTCCGGCAGCCACGCGCGGGCCATGGGACGTGCTTCCAGCCGAGCCATCCACGCGGCGATGGCGGGATAGTCGGGACGCTCGTCCATCGGCGTCTTGCGCCAGCGGTGCGTGGACAGGCCCAGCACGACGTCGGCCAGCGAGAACGCCCCGCCCGCCACGTAGTCGCCCGCCGTTTCCAGGTGCCGCTCGAGCAGGCCCATCTGGCGGTTCCAGCCGGCGATGCCGGCGGCGATCTGCACCGGATCCTGGTGCGCGGGGCTGCCCCGCACCAGGCCCATGAACGCGTAGCGCCACGCATTGTTCAATTCCGTCGCCTGCCAGTCCATCCACTGCTCCACCTTCGCGCGGGCCAGCGCCTCGGCCGGCAGCAGGCGGCCATCGCCATGGCGCGTGGCCAGGTAGCGGCAGATCGTGTTCGACTCCCACAGCACGACGTCGCCATCGACCAGCACCGGCACCATCGCGTTCGGATTCAGCGCGAGGAATTCCGGTTCCTGCGTGGAGCGGAAGCCGCTGCCCCAGTCTTCGCGCTCGAACGCGATGCCGAGTTCGCTGGCGGTCCACAAGACCTTGCGGACGTTGATCGAGCTTGCCTTGCCGAGGATGCGCATCATCTGATTGTCTCCGTCACGATGTCGATTCAGCCATTTTAAAAGCAGAATGGCAACTTTGCTTGCAGGCACCCCGGGAAACTACGTACACGCCAGCCTGCCGGTTTCGGGTGCGGTCATCCATAATTTTTGCTAGCATTCGACAGTTTTCCGAAAAGCCACAGGCAACGTACCTGTGGCGCCCACCACTTATCGCATGGCCACTGATAAAGAACTCAACGACTTCCTCGAGAGTGTCGAGCGGCGCGCCTTCAAGCAGGCGGCGTACGCGGTCCGCAAGGACGAGGCAGCGCTCGACATCGTTCAGGACGCCATGATCAAGCTCGCGGAGAAATACGGCGACAAGCCCCTGGCCGAATTGCCGATGCTTTTCCAGCGCATCCTGCAGAACACCATCCTCGATTACTTCCGCCGCGAAAAGGTCAGGAATACCTGGGTCAGCCTCTTCGGAGGCCTCGGCCGCCGGGACGACGACGACGAGGATTTTGATATACTGGCATCTTATGAGGCCGAAGAAGGAACGTCCGCCGCGGAGTCGAGCGCGGATCAGGTCGAACGTGCGGAAACCCTGCGCCTGATCGAGGAAGAGATACAAAAACTCCCGGCGCGTCAACGGGAAGCGTTCCTCATGCGTTACTGGCAGGACATGGATGTGGCCGAGACGGCCCAAGCGATGGGATGCTCCGAGGGCAGTGTAAAAACACATTGTTCTCGCGCTACGCATTCCCTGCAAAAAGCCCTGGAGGCCAAGGGAATTAAATTATGAACACCGACGACATCAACCTGGCGTACAAGATCCGCCACGCCCTGAACGAGAACCTCGACAACCTGCCGGCCTCGACGACCGACCGCCTCGCCGCCGCCCGCGCGGCCGCGCTCGCGCGAAAAAAAGCACATGCTGCCGATGCGCCAGCCCGTGCGAAGCAGCAGCGTGCGTCGTTCGACCTGGGCGCGCTGTTCTCGATGCAGTGGGTGGCACGTGCCGCCGTCGTCGCGCCGCTGCTGCTGATGGCGGCCGGCATGGTCGGCGTGTACCAGTACGAACGCGAGCAGCGTGCGGCCGAGCTGGCCGAGCTGGATGCGGCCGTGCTGTCCGACGACCTGCCCCTGACCGCCTACACCGACCACGGCTTCAACGCTTACCTGGCGCAACAGCAGCAAGCACAGCAACAGCCGCAGCGAGCCCAGTAAAGGATGACGGCTAACAAGCTCAAGATTGCCGGCGCCGCCGCCGCCGTCGTGCTCGTTGGCGCGGCCGCACTGACCCTCCATCAGCAAGGCGGCTTCCTTCCGGCATCGGGCCCGGCCACGCGTGACGCGGCGGCCGACGCTGCGCCTGCCCAGCCCGCCAAACCGGCCACCGGCAGCCACAAAGGCGGCGACAAGTCCCTGTGGCGCAGCCTGACGCCGGCCCAGCAGGTGGCCCTACAGCCGCTGCAGGCCGAATGGGACCAGATGGATAGCGTGCGCAAGCAGAAGTGGCTGCAGCTCGCGAACCGCTTCGCCACGCTGAAACCGGAAGAGCAGCAGCGCGTGCACGAACGCATGCGCGCATGGGCCAAGCTGACGCCCGAGCAGCGCGAGCTGGCGCGCGAAACCTATACGCGCACCCGCAAGATCGCCCCCGAGCAAAAGAACGCCACGTGGGAAAGCTACCTGCAACTGCCGGAAGAACAGAAAAAGAAACTGGCCGCCTCGGCCACGGCCCGCAAGACGCCCCGCGTCGTGCCGTCCCAGGCCAACGGCAAGGTCGTCGCACCGCTGGGCCAGGGCGCGACGTCGTGCCCGGCCGGCATGATCAAGAACACCGTCTCGGCCGCCCCGCCGTGCGTGAC
>NZ_JBKYMO010000228.1:0-9122 GCF_047302915.1 Massilia sp. CT11-108
GGCGAGGACGATGGTGCCGGCGCGTGCCTTCGCGTTCAGGGGGATGGCATCCGGCGTGCGGCCCAGCATGCCGGCGAGGCCGCGTTTCAGTTCCGCGCCGGCGGCGCGCACGGTCGGGGTGTCGTCGGGTGCCGTGATGCCGGTGGCGGCGGCCGCCAGTGCGGTCCTCTGGGCTGCGGGGAGGGGGCGGTAGCGCAGCCACAGGTCGTAGCCGTCTTCATCGGCGGCGTGGGCGAGGTGGGTGCCGACCAGGGCAAGCACGAGATTCAGGACGAACGCCGTCATGATCCGTGCGCGGACAAGCCGCGGCAAATATCGCATCGTAGTCTCCGTTGTATTTATATGAGTACCGGGTGCGGCGGCCCGTCCGGCGCAGGAATGTTAGCGCAAACTCTGGAAATGGGAAATCGATTTATGAGTGTTTACGGTCATGTTTATGGCTATCTTTGCATGGGACGAAAGTGCTAAGATAGCGCAAACAAAAAATGATGGGGAATAGGGAGAATGACCAAGACCAAACCAGAGTCCGTCCAGGAAGAGCTGGAACGACGGGGCCAGCCGACGATGGCCGACGTCGCCAAGCTCGCGGGCGTGTCCGCCATGACGGTCTCGCGCGTCATGAACGGCAAGGGCCTCGTGCGCGAAAGCACGCGCCGCAAGGTCGCGGAAGCCGTGGCGGCGCTGAACTACACGCCGAACCAGGAAGCGCGCAACCTCGCGGGCTCCAAGCCGATCCGCGTCGGCTTCTTGTACAGTAACCCGAGCGCGGCGTATCTGAGCGAGTTCCTCGTCGGCCTCCTGAGCCAGTCGGGCCTGAACAACGTCCAGCTGTTCGTGGAAAAATGCGAAGCCGGCGAGCATGAAGCGGAACAGACGCGCCGCCTCGTCGAGAACGGCCTGGACGGCATCATCCTGCCGCCGCCGCTGTGCGACAGCGAGGAGGTGCTCGCCGCCATCGCGGACGCGAACATCCCGGCCGTCGTCGTCGCGTGCGGCCTGCCGGACAGCCGCGTGGGCGCCGTCAGCATCGACGACTACGAAGCGGCACATGCGATGACGCGCCACCTGGTCAACCTGGGGCACCACCGCATCGGTTTCGTCGTCGGCCATCCGAACCAGACCGCGAGCGCGCGCCGCCTCGAAGGCTATCGCGCGGCCGTCGCGGAGCAGGGCGCGGACGCGTCCGAAGAACTCGTCGTGCAAGGCATGTTCACGTACCGCTCCGGCCTCGACGCGGCCGAGCACCTGCTGGCGCTGGAAGAACGCCCGACGGCCATCTTCGCCAGCAACGACGACATGGCGGCCGCCTGCGTCGCCGTCGCGCACCGCCTGGGGCTGGACGTGCCGGGCGACCTGACCGTCACCGGCTTCGACGACACGGCGCTCGCCACCACGATCTGGCCGGAGCTGACCACCGTGCGCCAGCCGATCGCCGGCATGGCGCGCGAAGCCGTGCAGTCGCTCGTGCGCCGCGTGCGTGCGCTGCGCGAAGGCGAGGAGGCCGAGCCGGAACAGGTGCGCATGGACTTCGAACTGGTACGCCGCCAGTCCGACGCCGCACCGCGCACCCGTCCTTCGGCACTGCTGCCGCTCACCGCCGCCAAGCGCGCCGGCTGATCCCTCCCGGCCGCGGCGCCCAGTCGCGGCCGACTACGCGCAACGCATAAACTGTTCGCGCAAACATCCTCAATTCCCTCTTTTCCCGCCAATTCCGCCATTCGCGGAGGCTGTTGCGTCGCCTCTGCCGGACATCTACCCAATAATTCATTGACAAGCGCCAAATTAGACGATTAGACTGGAATGGTTGCGGTAACATTTCTGTTATTAGAATGTTGGACCTCGATCCACCGCATGCCAGGCAGACCACACTCCGCCGGCCACACGGCGGCATACAAAAACAAGCAGGAGACATAAGTCGATGGGTATCAAACGCAGAGAGTTTCTGGCCACCGTTGGGGGCGCGGCCGGCATGGCAGTCGTGCCGGGCGCGCTGGCGGCAAAAGCCGCCAAAGGGGGCGCACCGGTCTACAAGCAGGCGAACGCGCCCGTCGCGGCGCGCGTGGAAGACCTGCTGGGTCGCATGACGGTCGATGAAAAAATCGCGCAGCTGCAATGCATCTGGTTGACGAAGAAGGATCTCCAGAACGACGATACGAGCTTCAACGCCGAGAAGGCGGCAAAAGTCCACCCGCACGGCATGGGCATGTTCGCGCGCCCGTCCGACCGCCAGATCGGTGCGGACAACAATGCCGGCAACTCGGGCGCCGTCGGCAACCGCGGCCCGAAGGAAACGGCGGACTACGTGAACGCCGTGCAGAAGTGGGCGATGGAAAACACGCGCCTGGGCATCCCCGTCTTCATGCACGAGGAATCGCTGCACGGCTACGTGGCGCCGGAAGCGACCAGCTTCCCGCAGGCGATCGGCCTGGCCTCCACGTTCGATCCGCAACTCGTCGAGCAGATCTTCTCGCTCGCCGCGAAGGAAATGCGCGCACGCGGCGCCAACCTGGCGCTGGCGCCGGTCGTCGACGTGGCGCGCGAGCCGCGCTGGGGCCGTATCGAAGAGACCTATGGCGAAGACCCGCACGTGTGCGGCGTCATGGGCAAGGCGGCCGTGCTGGGCTTCTCGGGCAACACGCTGCCGCTGGCGCAGGACAAGGTCTTTGCCACGCTGAAGCACATGACGGGCCACGGCCAGCCCGAATCGGGCACCAACATCGGTCCGGCGAACGTGGGCGAACGCGCGCTGCGCGAAGACTTCTTCCCGCCGTTCGAGAAGATCATCAAGGAAACGAAGATCGCGGCCGTGATGCCGTCGTATAACGAGATCGACGGCGTCCCGTCGCATGCCAACCGCTGGCTGCTGACGGACGTGCTGCGCAAGGAATGGGGCTTCCAGGGCCTGACCGTGTCCGACTACATGGCGGTCGCGGAACTGGGCAGCCGCCACCACCTGGTCGGCTCGGTGAAGGAAGGCGGCCTGCGCGCATTCAAGGCCGGCGTCGACATCGAGACGCCGGACCCCGCCGGCTTCGCCGCGCTGGACGAACTGGTCAAGGAAGGCAAGATCACGACGAAGGAACTCGACGCCGTCGTGCGCCGCATCCTGCGCTGGAAATTCGACGCGGGCCTGTTCGAGAACCCGTACGCGGACGCCGACCAGGCAGCAGCCCGCACCGCGACGCCGGAAGCCATCGCCCTCGCGCGCAAGGCAGCCCAACGCACCGCGGTCCTGCTGAAAAACGACAAGGGTTTGTTGCCGCTCGCGCCGAACAAGGTCGGCAAGCTGCTGCTGGTGGGCACCCACGCGAAGGACACGCCGATCGGCGGCTATTCCGACAAGCCGCGCCACGTCGTCTCCGTGTACGAGGCGCTGCAGAAGGAAGCGCAGGCCGGCGGCTTCACGCTGGATTATTCGGAAGGCGTGCGGCTGACGGAAGGCCACGTGTGGGGCCAGGACGAAATCGTCTGGACCAAGCCGGAAGTCAATGCGCGCCTGATCGCGGAGGCGGTGGAAGCGGCGAAGAAGGCCGACACCATCGTCATGGTCCTGGGCGACAACGAGCAGACCGCGCGTGAAGCGTGGGCCGACAACCATCTGGGCGACCGCACCACGCTCGACCTGATCGGCCAGCAGAACGACCTGGCCCGCGCCATCTTCGCGCTGAACAAGCCGACCGTCGTGCTGCTGCTGAACGGCCGTCCGCTGTCCGTGAACTACCTGGCCGAACGCGCGGATGCGCTGATGGAATGCTGGTACATGGGGCAGGAAACGGGCCACGCCGTCGCCGACCTGATCTTCGGCCGCGCGAACCCGGGCGGCAAGCTGCCCGTCACCATCGCGCGCAACGTCGGCCAGCTGCCGATGTTCTACAACCGCAAGCCGAGCAGCCGCCGCGGCTACATCGACGACGTGACCACGCCGCTGTACCCGTTCGGCTACGGCCTGTCGTACACCCGCTTCGACATCTCCGCACCGCGCCTCACGAAGGACCGGATCGCGACGAATGGCACGACCCAGGTACAAGTGGACGTGCGGAACACGGGCGCCGTGCGCGGCGACGAAGTCGTGCAGATGTACATCCGCGACGACGTCAGCTCCGTCACCCGTCCGCTGCTCGAACTGAAGGGCTTCCAGCGCGTGACGCTGGAGCCGGGCGAAAAGCGCACGGTCACCTTCGACATCAAACCGACCGACCTGTGGTTCTACAACGCCGACATGAAACGCGTCGTGGAACCGGGGACGTTCACCATTTTCGCAGGACCGAACAGCGTCGACCTGAAGAAGGCGACCCTGACGGTGGCATAACCAAGAGAGACAAGACATGACAGCTACCCAAGCCAACCCGCTGCCCCAGGACCTCGACCAGGCCTTGATGGTCGGCCGCGTCTGGCGTTCAGCTCCGACCAATGGCCCGGCCGTAGTGGCCGTCCGTAACGGTCGTGTAATCGATATCACCCGCCACGCGCCGACCGTGTCCGAACTGCTCGAGCGCGACGACCTGGTCGCCATCGTGCGCGGCGCGGAAGGCGAGGACCTGGGCGACGTCAACGCGCTGGTCGCCGCCGCGCTGGCCGGTGACGAAGGCAACGCGGTGCGCCTGCTGGCCCCGTGCGACCTGCAGGCGATCAAGGCATGCGGCGTCACGTTCGCCGTCAGCCTGCTGGAGCGCGTGATCGAGGAACAGGCCAAGGGCGACCCGGCCCGCGCGGCGGCGCTGCGCCAGCAGCTGCAGGAAACCATCGGCACGAACCTGTCGGAACTGGAACCGGGCGGCGAAGCTGCCATGCGCCTGAAGGCGGACCTGTCGGCACGCGGCATGTGGTCGCAGTACATGGAAGTGGGCATCGGCCCGGACGCGGAAGTGTTCACCAAGTCGCAGCCGATGTCGGCGGTCGGCCACGGCGCGGCCGTCGGCCTGCACCCGTCGTCGCACTGGAACAATCCGGAACCGGAAATCGTCCTGGCCGTGAACAGCCGCGCGCAAGTGGTCGGCGCCACGCTGGGCAACGACGTCAACCTGCGCGACATCGAAGGCCGCAGCGCGCTACTGCTCGGTAAGGCGAAGGACAACAACGGCTCGTGCGCCATCGGCCCGTTCATCCGCCTGTTCGACGGCGACTTCGACATCGACACGCTGCGCAACGCGGAAGTGCGCATGCAGATCGAAGGCGTCGACGACAACTTCGAACTGGCCGGCGCCAGCTTCATGCGCGAGATCAGCCGCGACCCGCTGGACCTCGTGCGCCAGACCTGCGGCAAGCACCACCAGTACCCGGACGGCTTCATGCTGTTCCTCGGTACGATGTTCTCGCCGATCAAGGACCGCGACGCGCAAGGCGGCGGCTTTACCCACCACGCGGGAGACCGCGTGAGCATCTCCACGCCGTCGCTGGGCACGCTGGTCAATACCGTCCAGCGCAGCGACCAGATCGCACCGTGGACCTTCGGCGTGCGTGCACTGTACGCCAACCTGGCCCAGCGCGGCCTGCTGTCCTCTGGCGCGGCTTGAGCCGCGCCTCCTTGATTACAACGAGAATTACATGTCTGAACAAAACCAAGCATTCGTCTACGCCACGTTCCCCGACCTCGCCGGCAAGCGCGTCGTCATCACCGGCGGCGGCAGCGGCATCGGCGCCGAGCTGACCACGGCCTTCGCCGGCCAGGGCGCCCGTGTCTACTTCCTCGACATCGCCGAGGAAGCGTCGCGTTCCCTGGAAGCGTCGCTGGCCAACTCGCGCATCGCGCCGAAGTTCATCAAGTGCGACCTGACCAACCTCGACGAGCTGAAGGCGACCTTCGCGCGCATCGACGAGGAAGCGGGCGGCGTCGACATCCTGCTGAACAACGCGGCCAACGACGACCGCCACGACATCGAGAACGTGACGCCGGCGTACTGGGAAAGCCGCATGAACGTGAACCTGCGCCACCAGTACTTCTGCGCGCAGGCCGTCATCCCGGGCATGAAGGCGCGCAAGTACGGCGTGCTCCTGAACTTCGGTTCGATCTCGTGGCACCTGCCGCACACGCAACTGGGCCTGTACATGATGGCGAAGGCCGCCATCGAAGGCATGACCCGCAACATGGCGCGCGAATTCGGCCCGCACGGCATCCGTGCCGTCACGGTCGTCCCGGGCGCCGTCGTCACGCCGCGCCAGAAGGCGCTGTGGCACAACCCGGATGAGGAAGCGCGCATCCTGGCCGGCCAGTGCATCCCCGAGCGCGTCGAGATGGAAGACGTGGCCGCGCTGGCGCTGTTCCTGGCGTCGAACAATGCGCGTCACATCTCCGGCCGTGAATACTTCGTCGACGCGGGCTGGTATGGCGCATAAGATGGAAAATAACCCCACGATCGCCACGCAACCCACCCCATTGTGGGAAGTCGGCGCGACGCTGGGCGAGGGCGTCCTGTGGGATGCCCCGGCCAGGCAGGTGTGGTTCGTCGACATCAAGGGCAAGCGCCTGCACCGCTGCGACGCCGACGGCGGCAACCGGCAGAGCTGGGACGCACCGGGCCAGGTGAGCTTCGTCGTGCGGGCGTCGGACGGCGGTCTCGTCGTGTCGCTCGAAGATGGCCTGTACCGCTTCGTGGAAGCGACCGGCGAGTTCGTCCCGTTCGCGAAGGTCGAGGCGGACGTGACGGGCAACCGCTTCAACGACGGCCACGTCGACGCGCAGGGCCGTTTGTGGTTCGGTTCGATGGACGATGCGGAAGAAGCGCCGTCGGGTGTCCTGTACCGTTTCGACGGCACGCGCGTCGTACGCATGGACGACGGCTACATCATCACGAACGGCCCGGCCGTGAGCCCGGACGGACGCACGCTGTATCACACCGACACGCTCGATAAACGGGTGTATGCTTTCGACCTGGCGGAAGACGGCAGCCTGGCGAACAAGCGCCTGTTCGCAGAGATCACCGACGGCGGCTGGCCGGACGGGATGGCGGTCGACGCCGAGGGTTATGTGTGGATCGCGGTGTTCCGCGGCTGGCGCATCGAACGCCGCAATCCGCAAGGCGAGAAGGTGGGCGAAGTGCGCTTCCCCTGCTCGAACATCACCAAACTGGCCTTTGCCGGCGACGACCTGCGCACCGTGTACGCGACGTCGGCGCGCAAGGGCCTGACGGCCGAGGAACTGGCCCAGCAGCCGCTCGCGGGCGCGCTGTTCACCTTCCGCGCCGAGACGGCCGGATTGCCGCACCACGTGCTGCGGCTGCAGGAGTAATACGGAATGACACAACAGAACAGCAAACCGAAGCGCTTCCGGTCGCAGGACTGGTTCGATAACGAAGAGCGCATCGACATGACCGCGCTCTACCTCGAGCGCTTCATGAACTACGGCATCACCCCCGAGGAACTCCGCTCCGGCAAGCCGATCATCGGCATCGCCCAGAGCGGCAGCGACATCTCGCCGTGCAACCGCATCCACCTGGACCTGGCCAAGCGCGTGCGCGACGGCATCCGCGACGCCGGCGGCATCCCGATGGAATTCCCGCTGCATCCGATCTTCGAGAACTGCCGCCGTCCGACCGCGGCGCTGGACCGCAACCTGGCCTACCTGGGCCTCGTCGAGATCCTGCACGGCTACCCGATCGACGCCGTCGTGCTGACGACCGGCTGCGACAAGACGACGCCGGCCCAGCTGATGGCCGCCGCCACCGTCGACATCCCCGCGATCGTGCTGTCCGGCGGTCCGATGCTGGACGGCTGGTTCGAAGGTGAACTGGTCGGCTCCGGCGCCGCGATCTGGAAGGGCCGCCGCCGCCTCGCCGCGGGCGAGATCGACGAGAAGAAATTCATCGACATCGCGACCGCATCGGCACCGTCGGCCGGCCACTGCAACACGATGGGCACCGCGTCGACGATGAACGCCATCGCCGAAGCGCTGGGCATGTCGCTGACGGGCTGCTCGGCCATCCCGGCGCCGTACCGCGAGCGCGGCCAGATGGCGTACGAGACCGGCAAGCGCATCGTCGGCATGGCGTTCGAAGACCTGCGTCCGTCGCAGATCCTGTCGCGCGACGCGTTCATCGACGCGATCGTCGTCAACGCCGCGATCGGCGGTTCGAGCAACGCGCAGCCGCACATCGTCGCGATGGCCCGTCACGCCGGCGTCGAAATCACGCCGGAAGACTGGATGGAATACGGCTACGACGTGCCGCTGCTGCTGAACATGCAGCCGGCCGGCAAATACCTCGGCGAGCGTTACCACCGCGCCGGCGGCACGCCCGCCATCATGTGGGAGCTGGAGCAGAAAGGCCTGCTGCGCTCGAAGCGCCAGACCGTCACCGGCAAGACGATGGCCGAGAACCTCGTCGGCCGCGAAAGCATTGATCGCGAAATGATCACCCCGTTCGATCAGCCGCTGAAGCAGAAGGCCGGCTTCATGGTCCTGAAGGGCAACCTGTTCGACTTCGCGATCATGAAGACGAGCGTGATCTCGGACGCCTTCCGCCAGCGCTACCTGTCGGCGCCGGGCTCGGAAAACGCGTTCGAGTGCAAGGTCGTCGTGTTCGACGGTTCGGACGATTACCACCACCGCATCAACGATCCGGCGCTCGGCATCGACGAAAACACGATGCTGGTGATCCGCGGTTCGGGTCCGGTGGGCTGGCCCGGTTCGGCGGAAGTCGTCAACATGCAACCGCCCGATGCACTGATCAAGAAGGGTATCAACGCGCTGCCCACGCTGGGCGACGGCCGCCAGTCCGGCACGTCGGACAGCCCGTCGATCCTGAACGCGTCGCCGGAAAGCGCGGCGGGCGGCAACCTGGCGCTGCTGCGCACGGGTGACCGCGTGCGCGTGGACCTGAACACGGGCAGCTGCAACGTGCTGATCTCCGACGAGGAACTGGAAGCGCGCCGCAAGGACGCGCCGCCGCCGATTCCGGGCAACCAGACGCCGTGGCAGCAGATCTACCGTGCGACTGTCGGCCAGCTGCACACGGGCGCCGTAATGGAGATGGCCCTGCAGTACCGCGACGTCGGCCACGACATGCCGCGCCATAACCACTGATCGTCACCATCCCTGAAAGGGCCCGTTCGTGAACTGAACCCCAAAAGTTGGACACCAACTTTTGGGGTTTTTTCATGGCCAAGTACAGCGAGCAGTTCAAACTCGC
>NZ_JBKYMO010000229.1:0-9117 GCF_047302915.1 Massilia sp. CT11-108
CCGCGGCGCCCGCTCCGGACGACGCGGGCCGGCCGCAAATCCAGCCGGCGGCCGCCGGCTGACCGACAGGATTACAACGTCGACATCAGTTCCTGCTTGCGCAATGCCATTTCCTGGCCCAGCGCGAGCAGGTCGAGGCCGGCCTTCTTCGCCTTCGGGAACATCTCTTTCTCTTCTTCCTTGACGTGGTGCTCGATCTGTTCGCTGAGCACTTTCACTTTCGCGTCATACAGGTCGTCGTCCGGCTGCATTTCCTGCAGCTGCTTGATCAGGTCTTTCGCCGCGGCGTGCTCGACGATCGCCTCGTCGACCATGTCCTCGCCCTCCTCGACGTTGGCCGCGCGCACGGCCGGATAGAAGATTTCCTCTTCGATGGTCGTGTGGGCGATCAGCGCCTTGCAGATCTTGTCCTTCAGCTTTTCCTTGCTGGTGGTGGCGCGGTCGCCCAGCTGCTCGAACTGTTCGAACATCTCGGACACTTCGCGGTGGTCGGCCGTCAGGAGGGCGATGGCGTCCTGGCCTGCGGCCATGGCGTTCGATTGGGTGCCGGCGCGTGCGCCGGATTGGGTTCTCGTGCTCATGTTGACTCCTTCAGTGGGGGTTATCGGCGCTTGGCCAGAGCCCTTAGAATGACCGGATCTGCAACATCGGACTGTACGGGAACTCACAAAGACGATTCCTGCGCCGCCCCGGCCCAAGCTGTTGTATCATCCCGAGAAACATAATTTGGTTGCCTTCATGAAAGTTTCGGAACCTCATCCGCCGGATTCCGGGGAAGACAGCCAGCATGCGGCGCGTGCCGCCGAGCTGGCCGAACTCCTGGCCCATATGACGACCTGCTGGGACGAAGAACGACGCCTGCTGGCCCGCCGGCTGCACGACAGCCTCGGTTCGTCGATGACGGCGCTGACGATGCATCTCGGCCTGCTGTCGCAGCACCTGCAGGAACAGCCGCAGCGCGACCGCGCCGCGCAGATGAAGCAACTGCTGAACAACATCATCGAGACCAACCGCAAGATGCAGTTGGCGCTCTGGAACGACAAGCTGGAATTCCTCGGCCCCAAGGCCGCCATCGCGGAACTCGTGCAGGAATGGAGCCGCGAACACGGCATCAAGGCGAAAGCCAGCATGCCGGACGAAGATCCCGACTACACGCGCGCCCAGGGCGTGGCGCTGCTGCGCTGTGCCGAGGAAGGCCTGCGCAACATCGTCAGGCACGCGCAGGCGGCGAAGGTCGACGTGATCCTCGACGACGACGGCGACCAGGCCATGCTGACGGTGCGCGACGATGGCGTCGGCCCCGGCACGGCCGCCTGCCCGCCAGCGAGCTGCTACGGCCTGCGCATGCTGCGCGAACGGGCCCGCACGCTGGGCGGCACCTTGACCATCGGCGCCGGACCCGACGGCAAGGGCACCGCGCTCACGCTGGTCTTTCCAAAACAAGGAAACTGAGAGGCGACCTAACGCTCAGTGCAGTTTGACGAGCGGCGTCGTCCGCCGGATCAGGAAGCGCGCGAACGCCATCAGGCCCGTGCGCAGCGATCCCAGCACGGCCTTGTGGTGCATCAGGTGCAGGCTCATGTACATGATGCGCGCCATGAACCCTTCGACGAACAGGCTGGCGCCCCGTAGCGAACCCATCAGGCTGCCCACCGTCGTCTCGCGGCCGATCGAGACGAGCGACCCGTAATCGCGGTAGACGTAGGGATCCTTCTGCGGTTGTTCGCCCTTGTCGAGGCGCAGGAACGTCTTGAGCAGATAGTCGGCCTGCTGGTGCGCGGCCTGGGCAAGCAGGCGCAGCAGGCGCAGGCGGAACCGTTCCGCGTCCTCGGTGGCATTCAGGGAAATCGTGTGTTCGCGCGCGCCGGGCACGCCGAAATAATTCGACGTGCTGCCGACGGCGATCACGAGCGAGCGGTAGCCGAGGGTGCGCTCGGGCAGCACCTCCTCGCCGTCGCCGGCCGCGGTGACGGGAGCGATCGTGATGCGGTGCGCGGCCGCATCCAGCGCCGTCATGGCGCCGTACACGAAGGAAAAGCCGCGGTCGTGCGCCAGCATCTGGTACGACAGGCCTTCCTGGTGGATATCCAGCGTGCCGGCCGCCACCTCGTGCAGCGACGGCTTCCACACGTGGTACAGCCGGCTGTCGACCAGCGTCACCTTGTCCGGGCCGAGTTTGCGGCCCAGTTTGCAGGCCAGCTCCAGTCCGCCAGCCCCGCCGCCCACGATCACGATATCGCTTTGCAAGCCTGCCTCCGTCGGTCGCGCCCGTTGCCGGGCTCACGCAGGCAGTTTACTACGGGGCGGCGAAACCACCCGGCACGGATCAGTCGTGGCCGTGTCCGTGACCCTTGCCGTGGCCGTGGCCGTGGCCATGGCCATTGCCGTGGCCGCGGTCCCAGTCGCCGCCGTGGCCGCGGTCGTCGCGGTACTCGACGCGCTCGACGACACGCACTTCGCGCGGGCCGCCGCGGTAGTCGCCGCGGTAGCCGACATGCTCGCGGTAGCGCGGCACATACGTGTTCGTGTACCACTCGTCGCGCACGAACAGGACCGGACGGCCGCAGGCGCCGTAGCGGCCGCAGAACTTGGCCCAGTGCTTGCGGTGGCCCGGCGGCACGCGCAGGTACACGGGCTCCGCGACGTAGTGCGGCGCCGGCGCGATGATCACCGGCTGCGGCGCGTACACGACGGGACGCGGCACGTAGTCGCCGATGTCGATGCGGCCATAGAAGCCGGGCTGGCCGATGCTGACGGAGACGTTGGTCTGCGCCAGGGCCGGGAGGGAGGCGGCGCACAGCGCCACGCCGAAGATCAGGGCTTTCATAGGATGACCTCGTTGTAATGTTTAAGTGAAGTTTATCAAATGAAAGCATATGCACAATTCGCTGCAACACCTGCTTACATTGTCGTTCCGGGCGGGATTACCACAAACCGCAGCGCAACAATTCCACTGCAGTAAGTGCGCAGCTACAATCGCGGCCTCAACCACTGAAAGGCTATCGATGTTCGCAAAATACACCGTGCTGGCCGCGGCCGCCCTGCTGGCGGCAGGTGCCGCCAACGCGCAGGTCGGCGTAACGGCCGACCTCGGCTCCACCGGCGTGGGCTTCCACGTCGTCGTGCCGATGGAAACCTATTTGAACGGCCGCTTCGGCGCCAACTACTTCCGCCACAACTTCGACAAGACGTCCGACGGCGTCGACTACGACATCAAGGGCAAGCTGCAGACGTTCGACGTGTTGTTCGACTGGTACCTGACCGAAGGCAGCAGCTTCCACCTGACCGGCGGCCTCGTCTACAACGGCAACAAGTTCAATGCGAAAGCGAAACCGAACGGCACCGGCGGATTCACGCTGAACGGCCACGCGTATTCCGCTACCGACGTCGGCCTGCTGACCGGCCGCATCGACTACCGCAAGGCCGCGCCCTACCTGGGCATCGGCTGGGGCAACGCGCTGGCCCGCTCGTCGCACTGGACCACGAATGTCGATCTCGGCGTCTTCTACCAGGGCAATCCGAACGTCCAACTGGCCAGCGTCGGCTGCACGGTGTCGAACACGGTCTGCAAGGCCCTCGCCAGCGACGTCGCCGTGGAGCGCCTGCGCCTGCGCGACGACGTGGATGCGTTGAAGGTCTATCCGGTCGTGCGCGCGAGCATCGGCTACCAGTTCTGACGATGTGACCGGCGCGCCGCTCGCCCCGGCGTTGCGCTACGATGCTGCCAAAGGAGGCGCATCATGAACCATCGCGCACGCTGGAGCCTGCTGCTCCTGGCCTGCCTCATGCTGGTGGCCTGCCAGGACCGGCGCGAACCGGTGAAGCCCACCGTCGTGCTGGCCGCGGCCGCCATCGCCGTCACGGCCTGACCGCGCGATCGCCGCGCGGCCTGCCCGCCTTCCGGCCCCGTCCGCGGGCCGGTGTCCCTGTGCATCCTCGTGTTAGAATCTTCCCTGCCATAAGGCAACGCTAGGGGTCCTGCAGCCGCCACCGCGGCCGCGGGTGAGAAACACCCTCCGAACCTGATCTGGGTAATGCCAGCGAAGGGAAGCATGCGGATTCCGGTCGCGCACCGGCTCCGGTTCTCCCTTGCCGGCTCCACCCGTCGCACTTACGAGGAGCCGCATGCATCGTCCCGTTTTCCATCTGGTCGCGCACCCATGAACGTGATCGTCCTGGGCGCCGGCGTCGTCGGCACGGCATCCGCCTGGTATCTCGCAGAAGCCGGCCACGACGTCACCGTCATCGAACGCCGGAGCGGCCCCGCGCAGGAGACGAGCTTCGCCAACGGCTGCCAGATCTCCGTCTCGCACGCCGAACCGTGGGCCACGCCCGCGGGCCTGCTGAAGGTCGTGCAATCCCTGGGCCGCGCCGACGCGCCGCTGCTGTTCCGCCTGCGGGCCGACCCGCTGCAATGGCGCTGGTGCCTGCAATTCGTGCGCGAATGCGCGCCCGGCCGCGTGGCCGCCAACCTGCGCCGGATCGTCGCCATGGCCGAATACAGCCGCCGCAGCCTGCAGGCGCTGCGTGCGCGCACCGGCATCGAGTACGACAGCCTCACGCGCGGCATCCTGCACTTCTACACGGACGCACGGGAATTCGAGCGGGCCTGCGATGCGGCCGCCGCGATGCGCGACCTGGGCTGCCCACGCATGACGGTCGATGCCGACGAGGCCGTGCGGATCGAGCCGGCCCTCGCCGCCGTGCGCCGCAAGCTCGTCGGCGGCGACTTCACGGCCACCGACGAATCGGGCGACGTCCACCGTTTCACGACGCAGCTCGCGGCACGCGGCGCGGCGGCCGGCATCCGTTTCACGTACAACACGACCGTCACGCGCCTGCTGGCCGAAGGCGACCGCATCCGCGGCGTGGAAATCATCGATGCGGACGGCCGCCACCGCGTGCTGCATGCGGACGCCGTCGTCGTCGCCCTGGGCAGTTTTTCCGTCGGCCTGCTGGCGCCGCTGGGCATCCGGCTGCTGATCTATCCCGGCAAGGGATATTCCGCCACCTACCCCATCCTCGACCCGGACGCGGCGCCCACGGTCTCGCTGACGGACGACGGCCACAAGCTCGTGTTCTCGCGCCTCGGCGACCGCCTGCGCGTGGCCGGCACGTGCGAACTGAACGGCTACACGCGCGACCTGAACCCCGTGCGCTGCGACGCGATCACGCGCCGCGTGCGCGCGCTGTTCCCGGACGCCTGCGACTACGACAACCCGACCTACTGGGCCGGCCTGCGCCCGCTGACGCCGTCGAACGTCCCGTACATCGGCCGCACGCGCTACGCGAACCTGTACCTGAACACGGGGCACGGAACGCTCGGCTGGACGATGGGGTGCGGGTCGGGGCGGGCGATCGCGGACATCGTGTCGGGGCGGACGCCGGAGGTGGACTTCGCGTTCACTTGCGGGGCGTGACAATCGACGTGTTTTGCGGCGCGCGAGCCATGCTACATTACCGTCTTTACACGACAAGGCAGCAATGAAAAAGCTATTCGAAAAATACCGGTGGGTCGAACTCCCCTGCCTGTTTTGCGCGATGGCGCTCGCCGACGCGCTGCTGCGCGCCGCCGGGCTGGACGCCGCACTGCCCGGCCACGGTTCTTCGCTCGCGCAGCTCGTCGTCTGGACCTGCTGCGTCTTCGCCGTCGACCGGGCGCTCCGGTTCGCACTGTGGGCCGTCGTGCTCGTCGTCGCGCCCGCGCGCGCCGCCAAGATGCCTTGAACCCGGCTTGAAGAATCCGGCGGGCGTCATCCGCGTCCTGTACGCGGTCTGTATGGCAGGGGCTGCCTGGAACCATGCGCGCGCCGTGTTCCAGCACGGCCTCGGGTGGGACTACGGCGGCGTCCCGCCATTTGTCTCCGCTTTCTGGACGTCGCTGACGTTCCTCGATGCGCTGGCCGTCGTCCTGCTGCTGGCCCGGCCACGCGCGGGCGTCGCGCTGACCGCGCTCATCATCGTGTGCGACGTGATCGTCAACACCTGCGTCGGGCTGGCGTACGGCTTCGATGCCGCATCGTTTGCCGCGCAGTGCGTGTTCCTCGTTTTCGTCCTGGGCACGGTCCAACTGACCTGGGCACCGCAACTCAACCCGGCGCGTCGTCTCTGACGAACCGGCCGCTAGGCACCAGCACCCGTTCGATGTCGGCCACGACCCGGTCACTCCCGTCGGGAGCATGAATGACACAGGCCCAAACGTCGTCGTCGATCTCGTAGCATCCGCCCGCGTACGACCATGCGCCCACATAGCGGTCGCTCGCCATCATCGCCTGCGCCGCCGGCGCGGATGTCGGTGCGCACGTGGCACCGAGGCCAGCGGCCAGGAGGCGCGCGAGGTCCGGAAATCCCGGCGCCCGGTGATCCCCGCAAAAATCGATGCGCAGTCCCGTTCCGCCGCTTACGGACCTGATCCGGAATGTCTCCACGTCCCCTCCCTGCACCGACAGGTTACACTGTCGCCTTTTACAAACCGCCTCGTTCACCATGTCGTTCGCATCGCTCGGCCTGATCGACCAGATCACGCGCACCCTCGCTTCGCTGTCCTACAACACGCCCACCGCCGTCCAGTCGCAGGCGATACCCGCCGTGCTGGCCGGCCGCGACGTCATGGCGGCCGCCCAGACGGGCACCGGCAAGACCGCCGGCTTCGCCCTGCCCCTGCTGCAACGGCTCGTGATGGACGGCGCGCAGGTGGCGGGCAATTCGGCGCGTTCCCTGATCCTCGTGCCGACGCGCGAACTGGCCGAACAGGTGCACGAGAGCGTGCGCGCCTACGGGGCCGGACTGCCGCTGCGCACGATGGTCGCGTACGGCGGCGTCAGCATCAATCCGCAAATGATGCGCCTGCGCAAAGGCGTCGACGTCCTCGTCGCCACGCCGGGCCGCCTGCTCGACCTGCAGCGCCAGAACGCGGTGCGCTTCAACCAGGTGCAGACGCTCGTGCTGGACGAGGCGGACCGCATGCTCGATCTCGGCTTTTCGCGCGACATCGACAACCTGCTCGCGCTGCTGCCCAGGCGCCGCCAGACCCTGCTCTTCTCCGCCACCTTCTCCGACCCGATCCGGGCGCTGGCGACGAAGCTGCTGGACGATCCGGTCAGCATCGAGGCCACGCCGCGCAACACGACCGTGAAGGCGATCCGCCAGTGGATCGTCCCCGTCGACAAGAAGCGCAAGCCGGACCTGTTCCTGCACCTGCTGAAGCGCCACGGCTGGCCGCAGGTCCTCGCGTTCGTGAAGACGCGCAAGGGCGTCGACCAGCTCGTCGACCTGCTCGACGCGAAAGGCATCGCGGCCGACTCGATCCACGGCGACAAGCCGCAGCCCGCCCGCCTGCGCGCGCTCGACCGCTTCAAGGCGGGCGAAGTGCGCGTGCTCGTCGCGACCGACGTCGCCGCGCGCGGCCTCGACATCGAGGAACTGCCGGTCGTCGTCAACGTCGACCTGCCCATCGTGGCGGAAGACTACGTGCACCGCACGGGACGCACGGGCCGCGCGGGCGCTTCCGGTGAAGCGGTGTCGCTCGTGTGCGCGGACGAAGTCCAGCAGCTGGCCGCCATCGAGGCGCTGACGAAGCAGGCGCTGGAGCGCAAGGACGAAGCCGGCTTCGAGCCCGAGCACCGCGTGCCGCAGACGAATGCGGCCGGGCAGGTCGTCAAGAAGCCGAAGAAGCCAAAGAAACCGAAAGGCGGCACGAAGGACGCGCGTGGCGACGCACCCGTCGTGCGGGAAGACGTGCGGTTCAGGCGCTGACCGGATCGCGCGGGTCCGGCAGGGCAAGGTGGCGCGCCAGCGCACGATCAGTTCAGCGATCTTGCCTCCGTTCGTTTGTCGCACCGATTTTACGTGACGCAAGCCGCAAAATGATCACGGTTGGTCACCACGACGTCACCGCAACTCCAGCCAGAATTTACGCACACCCTCGTCCTCGTCCACCGGCCCGACGGTGAACCCGAGCTTCTTCACGAGGCCGATGACGGGCGCGTTCTGCGGCAGCGCCTCGCCCACGATCTCGCGCGTGCCGCGCGCGCGGCAGTAGGCGATCAGCTTGTTCATCAGCATGACGCCCAGGCCCTTGCCCTTCAAGTCGGAGCGCACCGTCACGGCGAATTCCGCGCTCATGTTGTCCGGGTCCGCCACGACGCGGGCGACGGCGAGCGTCTCGGGATGGCCGTCCGGCCCCGTGCGCGTGGCGATGAAGGCCATCTCGCGGTCGTAGTCGATCTGCGTGAAGCGCGCCAGCTGCGCAGGCTGCAGCTCGCGCACGCGCACGAACATGCGGTAGCGGACGTCGTCCGGCGTGAGCGCGTTGAAGAACGCCACGTGCGCGGCGCCGTCTTCCGGACGGATGGGCCGCAGCAGGATCGTCCCGCCCTGCCACGGCACGACTTCTTCCAGCTCGACCGGATACGGGCGGATCGCGAGCCGGTCGAGCGCATTGCCTGCGCGGTCGGCCATCGCGATGCGCATGCGCGCGTCCAGCACGACGGCGCCGTTGGCATCCGCGAGCAGCGGGTTGATGTCCAGTTCGACGATCTCCGGCACCTCGGCGATGAGGCGCGCCACCTGCACGAGCACGGCGGCGATCGCATCCAGGTCCGCGGCCGGGTGGTTGCGGTAGCCGGCCAGCTGGCGCGCCACGCGCGTGCGCGCGATGAGGTCGCGCGCCAGCACCGTGTTCAGCGGCGGCAGCGCGACGGCGTGGTCGTTCACCGCTTCCACCGCCAGACCACCCTGGCCGAACAGGATCACGGGGCCGAACACGGGATCGGTGGCGGCGCCCGCGATCAGTTCGTGCGCTTCCGGATTGCGCGCCATCGCCTGCACGATGAAGCCGTCCAGGCGCGCGTCCGGCTTCAGTTCCGCGAGGCGCCGCGCCATGCGTTCCGTCGCGGCGCGCACGGCGTCGGGCGTGTCCAGGTCGAGCGAGACGCCGCCCACGTCCGACTTCTGCACCACGTCCGGCGACAGGATTTTCACGGCGACCGGATAGCCGATTTCCGCTGCCATCGCCACCGCCTCGTCCGGGGTCGCCGCGGCGCGCGTGGGGACGGTGGGGATGCCGTAGGCGTCCAGGATCGCCTTCGTGTCCGGGTCGTCCAGCAGGTAGCGGCC
>NZ_JBKYMO010000230.1:0-9105 GCF_047302915.1 Massilia sp. CT11-108
GGCCCCGCCCCGACGACGAGCACGCGCTGCCCTGCCGCGACGGCGCCGCGGCGTACCGCATGCAGGCCGATGGCGAGGAATTCCACCATCGCGGCATCGTCGAGCGAAATGCCTTCCGTCTTGAGGACGAACTGCGCCGGGACCGCGAGGTATTCGGCCAACCCGCCGTCGCGGTGCACGCCCAGCACCTGGATCCGCGTGCAGCAGTTCGTCTTGCCCTTGCGGCAGGCGACGCAGTCGCCGCACGACAGGTACGGCATCACGAGCACCTCGTCGCCCGGCGCGAGGCCGGAGCCGGCGGGCGCCGTGGCCACTTCGCCGGACAGTTCATGTCCCATCACGCGCGGATACGCGAGGAACGGCTGCGTGCCGCGGAAGATGTGCATGTCCGTACCGCACACGCCGATACGGCGTACGCGCAGCAGCACCTCGCCCGGACCGGCCTCCGGCACCGGCTTGAAACCCAGCTGCAGGTCGCCGGGGGATTCGCATACCACGCACTTCATCTGACTCATGTCGTTGCCTTTCGTTTTGTATTCTATAAATTTAAGACATTTATAGTCGTAAAGCAATCGAAAACCGCCATTCCCGCGTATGAAATTGAATAGCCGGCGCGGCCGCGCCGGCGCAGAAGGTCAGGCCAGGCAGTCCGGCCCGATGTCGCGCACGGATTGCACGCCCGTCAGGACCATGCTGGTGCGGATGTCTTTTTCGAGGATGGCGAGCAGGTTGCGCACGCCGGCCGCGCCGCCCGTCGCGAGCGCATAGATGAACGCGCGGCCGATCAGGACGCCGTCCGCGCCCAGCGCCAGCAGCCGGACGACGTCCAGGCCCGTGCGCACGCCGGAGTCGGCGAAGATCGTCAGGTCGCCCTTCACCGCCGCCGCGATGGACGGCAGCGCCTTCGCCGTGGACAGCGCGCCGTCCAGCTGGCGCCCGCCGTGGTTCGACACGACGATGCCGTCCGCGCCGAACGCCTTCGCGTCGCGCGCGTCGCCGGCGTCGAGGATGCCCTTGATGACCATGGGCCCCTGCCACTCGTCGCGGATCCACTGCAGGTCGCTCCAGCTGATGCCCGGATCGAAGTTGGCGGCCAGCCAGCCGATGTAGTCCGCGAGGCCCGTCGCGTGGCCGCGGTACGCGGAGATGTTGCCCAGGTCGTGCGGCCGGCCGAACAGACCGACGTCGAACGCCCAGCGCGGATGCAGCATCGCCTGCAGCACGCGGCGCAGCGGGCCGTGGCGCCCGCTCATGCCGGAATGGGCGTCGCGGTAGCGCGCGCCCGGCACCGGCATGTCGACGGTGAACACGAGCGTGTCGATGTTCAGCTCGCGCGCGCGGCGCAGGTAGTCGCGCATGAAGCCGCGGTCCTTCAGTACGTACAGCTGGCACCACAGCGGCTGCGACGATTGCGCCGCCACCTCGGCCAGCGGGCACACGGAGACGGTGGACTGGATGAACGGGATGTTGCGTTCCGCCGCCACCCGCGCCGCCTGCACCTCGCCGCGGCGCGCGTACATGCCCGCGAGGCCGATCGGCGCCAGCGCCAGCGGCAGGCCGCGCTTCACGCCGAACCACTCGGTCGACAAATCGAGGGTTTCGGAACCCTTCAGCACGCGCTGGCGCAGGCTCACGGCCTGCAGGTCGTCCACGTTGTGGCGCAACGTCGACTCGGTGCCGGAGCCGCCGTCGAGGTAATGGAACAGGAACGGCGGCAACCGGCGGCGCGCCGCCTCGCGATAGTCGGTGGCGGAAGAGATGATCATCAGGCGGCTTTACGTGTTCAGGGTGATGAAGCCGCCGTCGATCGGATAATCGGTTCCCGTGATGAAGGCAGCTTCGTTGCTGCACAAGTATAGCGCGAGCGCGGCCACTTCGTCCGGCCTGCCCATGCGGCCGATGGGCTGCGTCTTCGACAGCTGCTCGAACATCTCCGCCTCCCGGCCCGGATAATTCCGCGCCAGGAAACCGTCCACGAACGGGGTGTGCACGCGGCCCGGCGAGATCGAATTGCAGCGGATCCCGTCCTGCAGGTAGTCTTTCGCGACCGACAGGGTCATCGCCATCACGGCGCCCTTCGCCGTGGAATACGCGAAGCGCTCCTTGATGCCCACCGAGCCCGCCACCGACGCCATGTTGACGATGACGCCGCCGCCGTTCGCGCGCAGCTGCGGGATCGCCGCGTGCAGGCAGTTGTAGACGCCCTTGACGTTGACGCTCATGACGCGGTCGAAGTCCTCTTCGCTCGTCGTGTCGGCCTTGCCGATGTGGGCGATGCCGGCGTTGTTGACGAGGATGTCGAACGGGCCGATCGCGGCCATCAGCGCTTCCACGTCGGCCTGGCGCGACACGTCGCAGGCGTGCGAGGTGACGCGGCCGGCCTCCTCGCGGATCTCGCGCACCGCCTGCAGGCAGGCGGCGTCGTTCAGGTCGACCACATGGACATGCGCCCCCTGGCGCGCGAACAGCTGGGCGATCGCCTTGCCGATGCCGCTGCCGCCGCCCGTGATGACGGCTTTCTTGTCGTTCAATTCAAACACGTTTCGTGACTCCCATGGAAGATGGCGTGGCGCGGGCTTCGCGGCTGGCCTGCCGCAGCGAGGCGCGCGCGAACCAGGCGATGACGACGAAGCACAGCAGCGGCACCGCATAGCCGTACTGCACGTTGTGCGTGACGTCGCTGACGAAGCCGAACAGCAGCGGCAGCAGCGCGCCGCCCACGATGGCCATGATGATCAGGCCACTGCCCATGTCGGCGTGGTGGCCGGCGCCCTGCAGGCCCAGCGAGAAAATGGTGGGGAACATGATCGACATGAAGAACGCGATGCCGATCACCGCGGCAAGGCTGGCGACGCCGGTCGCCACCATCGCCACCGCCGCGAGCACCGTGCACGCCAGCGCGTACATCCACAGCAGCCGCGCCGGCGCCACGACGCGCATCAGGCCCGTGCCGACGAAGCGGCCGACCATGAACGCCATGCCGCAGCCCCACCCGAGGTAGTCCGCCGCCGTCACGGGCGAAACGCCCGCCGACCGGGTGGCGTACAGGATGAAGAAGCTGAACACGCACACCTGCGCGCCCACGTAGAAGAACTGGGCGATCGCGCCGCGGCGGATCGACGGCACGGCCAGCGCCTCGCCGAGCGAGCTCTTGGCCGGCGCATTGTCCGAGCGGCCGCCGACTTCCGGCAGCTTCAGGAACCAGAACACGACGGCGATGGCGAGGATGACGAGCCCCAGCATCATGTACGGCCCCTTCACGCTGGCCGCTTCCGCCGCCAGCGCCGCCTGGCGCGCCGCTTCCGGCATCGCGGCGAGCTGCGCGTCGTCGGCGCCGTGCACGAGGATCAGGCGCGCGCCGATGATCGGCGCCAGCGTGGCGGCGAGACCGTTGAACGACTGCGCCAGGTTGATGCGCTGGGCCGCGCGGTCCGGCCGGCCCAGCAGGGTCACGTACGGATTGGCGGCCGTCTCCAGGATCGTGAGGCCGCACGCGATGGTGAACAGCGCGGCCAGGAACACGATGTATTGCTGCGTGTTCGCGGCCGGGATGAACATCAGCGAGCCCGTGGCGAACAGCAGCAGGCCGCAGATGATCGCCGCCTTGTAGCCGGCGCGGCGGATCAGGAGGCCCGCCGGCAGCGCCATCACGAAATAGGCGATGAACACGGCCGAATCCACCAGCGCCGACTCCAGCACGGTCAGGCTGAACGACCGCCGCAGGTGCGGGATCAGGATCGGGTCGAGATTATGGACGAACCCCCACATGAAAAACAGTGTGGTGATCATCACGAGGGAAAACCGGTACTGCCGCGTCGAGGGGTCCGTCATGTCTGCAATGTCTCCGTATTGGCGCTCGTGCGCCTTTTATTCACGAACGATCACGAACGATCAGCCGTCGATCAGCGCCTCGTTCCACGCGTGGACGGTCTGCGCCTGCTCGCCCAGGCCTTCGATGCCGAGCCGCATGCGGTCGCCCGGTTCCAGGTAGACCGGATCCGGCTTCTGGCCGAGGCCCACGCCCGGCGGGGTGCCGGTGCTGATCACGTCGCCCGGCTGCAGGGTCATGAAACGGCTGATGTAGCTCACCAGGTGCGCGACGGTGAACACCATCGTGCGGGTATTGCCCGTCTGGTAGCGCTTGCCGTTCACTTCCAGCCACATGTCCAGGTTCTGCGGATCGGGCACTTCGTCGGTCGTCACGAGCCATGGGCCGACGGGGCCGAACGTGTCGCAGCCCTTGCCCTTGTCCCATTGGCCGCCCCGCTCCAGCTGGTATTCGCGCTCGGACAGGTCGTTCACGACGCAGTAGCCGGCCACGTAGTCGAGCGCATTCGCTTCGTCGACGTAGCGCGCGCGCTTGCCGATGACGACGCCCAGTTCCACTTCCCAGTCGCTCTTGACGGAACCGCGCGGCAGCACGACGGGGTCGTTGCAGCCGATGATCGAACTGGTCGCCTTCGTGAACAGCACGGGTTCCGCCGGCACGGCCATGCCCGATTCGGCCGCGTGGTCCGAATAGTTCAGGCCCACGCAAATCAGCTTGCCGATGTCGGCGACGACCGGCGCGTAGCGGACCGGCTGTTCGACGACGGGCAGGCGGCTCGGGTCGAGGTCCGACAGGCGGGCGATCGCGCCGGCGGCCAGCTGGGCCGAGGTCAGGTCGGGCAGCACGCCGGACAGGTCGCGGATCACGCCGTCGGCGTCCATCAGGCCAGGTTTCTCGGCGCCCTTCGGGCCATATCGCAGCAGTTTCATGGTATTCCTTTGTTACGGTGATATTGAAAAATCAGGCCGGAGATCAAGTCGACGGCACTGGCGCGGCCGGGTCCAGCAGGCCGGCATCCTTCAGCGCGGTCCACAGGCCGGCCGGCAGCGGCTGGGAAAACCAGTGCGCGTTGCGGCGCAGCTGGTCGATGTTCTGGGCGCCGGGAATGCACGACACGACGGCCGGATGGGCCATCGGAAATTGCAGCGCGGCGGCCTGCAGCGGCACGTCGACGTCGCGGCAGACGGCGGCGATGGCGCGCACGCGCTCGACGACCGCCGCCGGGGCGTCCTCGTAATTGAATTTGTTCGTGCCCGCCAGGATGCCGGAGTTGAACGGCCCGCCGATCACGACGCGCGTGCCTTGCCGCGCGCAGCGGTCCATCAGCGGGGCGAGCGACGCCTGCTCCAGCAGGGTGTAGCGCCCGGCCAGCAGCACGCAGTCGAGCGCGCACACGTCCATGGCATCGGCGATCACCTCCCACTCGTTGACGCCGAGGCCGAAGCCCTTGATCGCGCCCTCGTCGCGCAACTGCGCCAGCGCGCGGAAGCCGCCGCCCTCGGTCAGTTGCCCCCAGTAGTGCGCATGGCGTTCGCCGTGGGTGACGCGGCCGATGTCGTGCACGTACAGCATGTCCACGCGGTCCAGGCCGAGGCGCTGCAGGCTGTCCTCGTGCGAGCGCATGATGCCGTCGTGCGTGTAGTCGTAATGCGGCCGGAACGGCAGCGGCGCCGCCCACCCGCATTCGCCCGGCTGCACGTCCGGATCGGGCCACATCAGGCGACCGACCTTCGTGCTGATCGTGTAGTCGCCGCGCGGCCGCGATCGCAGCGCCGCGCCCAGGCGGTGCTCGGACAGCGTAAAACCGTAGTACGGCGCCGTGTCGAAATAGCGGATGCCCAGGTCCCAGGCGGCGTCGACGAGCGCGTACGCGTCCGCTTCCGCCATCGGGTCGTACAGGCCGCCCAGTTGCGCGCAGCCCAAGCCCAGTCGCGTGACGTTCATGTCAGGCTGCCTCATATCAAGCTGCCTTCAAGGGCAGGCAGCGCGGCCCGATCGGCTCGAACTGCTTGTACGTGAGGATGAATTCCTGGTGGCCCAGGTCTTCCGACTTCGTGCACTCGCCGTTCGCCACGCGGGCGACGAGGTCGACGATTTCGTCGCCGACTTCCTCGATGGTCGCATGGCCCGTGAGGATGCGGCCCGCGTTGACGTCCATGTCGTCCGCCAGGCGCTCGTAGGTCGCCGGGTTCGCGCACACCTTGATGACGGGAGAAATGGCCGAGCCGACCACCGACCCGCGGCCCGTCGTGAACAGCGTGACGTGCGCGCCGCACGCGATCAGTTCCACGATCTCGGCGTTGTCCGAGATATTCGGGAAGCCGAAGCGCGGTTCGCCGTCCGGTACGACGTCCAGCAGGTACAGGCCGCCCGTGGGCGGCTGGTCGCCCGGCTTGATGATGCCGCTGATCGGCGACGCGCCGCTTTTCGCGTATGCGCCCAGCGATTTTTCTTCCAGCGTCGTCAGGCCGCCGTCCGCATTGCCCGGCGCGAAGCTGCCGTGGCCCATGATCGTGTAGTAGCGCGACGCCTTCTCGACCGTCTTGACGATCTCGTCGCCCAGTTCCGGCGTGACGGCGCGGCGCTTCATGTGGAATTCGCAGCCGACCAGTTCACCGGTCTCCTCGAACACGCACGCGCTGCCCGCGGCAATCAACCGGTCGAACGCCGCGCCGACGGCCGGATTGGCCGTGATGCCGCTCGTGCTGTCGGAACCGCCGCAGATCGTCGCGACGACCAGTTCGTCGAGGCGCATCGGCACGCGCTCCTGGCGCGCCAGGTCCTCGACGGCCCACTGCACCCATTCGACGCCGCTCTTCACGCCGGAGCGCGTGCCGCCGACGTCCTGGATCGTCACCGTGTGGACGGGCCGGCCGCTGTCGGCGACGGCTTGCGCGACACCGTTCTTGTCGAAGCTCTCGCAGCCGAGCGACACGAGCAGCGCCGCGCCCACGTTCGGGTGCGTCAGCACGCGGCGCATGATCGTGTCGGCGTATTCGTTCGGATAACAGCCCGGGAAGCCGATCAGGTGCACGGGCTGGCCGGGGAACGCATTCACGATCAGTCGCGCGACGTGGTGCGCGCACTCCACGAGGTAGGCGACGACGACGACGTTGCGGATGCCCTTGCGCCCGTCCGCGCGCGGATAACCGGACAGGGCGGCCAGGGTGATGTCGGTGGAGGTGGTCATGGTGCTTTGCTTCCGATGAAATGGTGGCCGTCCTGGTCGAGCGTGAAGGTCGGGATGTAGTCGCTTTCCAGGTTGTGCGTGTGGATGTGCGCGCCGATGGCGACGGGCACCGTGGCCGTGCCGATGATGGCGCCATAGCGCAGCACCTTGTCGCCCGGCGCCAGGTCGCGCCGCGCGCCCTTGTGGCCGAGGCGGACGTCGCCGGGTAGCGCAACCTCGCGGCCGTCGATGACGACCGTGGCGCCGGCCTTGAGGTCGACGCGCGCGATGAGGCAGTTATCCTCGCGCGACATGAGCAGCAGGCTGCCCGCCTGCGCTGGGGTGGTGCTGGACATGACGATCCTTTGCGGCTGACTTAAGTAACAGCATAATTGTATTCTATAAATTGAAAACATACGACTATTTGCTTTGTTGCGCTGCAGCACAAAAGGAATCGGCAATCGTAAGTACGCACGCGCAATAAATGTTACTCTTACGCAATTCAAAGCCTTCAGGTCAGTCATCGTCCCTTCATGCATCCCAAGCTGCTCCTTCGTCTTGCGGCCCTGGCGCTCGCGTTCCTGTGCGCGCGCGCGCCGGCACAACACCTGCCGCTGAAGGCCTACGGCCAGGCCGAGGGCCTCGGCAACCTGTCCGTCACGGTGGCGTCCCAGGATGCCGCCGGCTATGTATGGATCGGCACGCAGAACGGCCTGTTCCGTTTCAATGGCACCGGCTTCCGCCGCTACGGTCCGGCGCAGGGCTTTCCCGACAAGATCGTGACGGCGCTGGTCGACGGCCGCGCGACGGGCATGTGGGCCGGGACATACGAGAATCTATACCGGTTCGACGGCAGGCGGTTCCGTTCCGTCCGGTTCGACGGCAAGCCGATCGAGGTCTGGCCGGGCCAGCCCGTCGCCGCGACGGCGGACGGCCGCGTGCTGGTGGTGGCGCGCGACCGGCTTGTGGAGATTACGCCACGCGGCGACGGCGGCGACGTCCGCGCCTACTTTACGCCCGATCAAATCCGCGCCTACCCCGGGCTGGCAACGATCCTGAGCATCCACGCCGACGCGGACGGCGCCCTGTGGATGGGTTGCGGCACGGCCCTGTGCAGCGTCGCCCGCGGCCGCGTGACCGTCCGGGACGGCAAGGACGGATTGCCCGCGGATGCCTGGAGCAGCATCCTGCGTGACGGCGCGGGCACGCTCTGGGTGCGCAGCGCGACGCACGTCTTCGTGCTGCCGGCGGGCGCCACGCGCTTCCAGGAGCGGACGCCGTCCGAGATCCGCAAGCGCCAGCTCCTCACGGAGATGCGCCTGGACGCGGATGGCCGGGTGCTGACGAACGCCGACGACGGGCTGCTGCGCTGGCAGGACGGCCGGTGGCAGCTCTTCGGCCGCCAGAACGGCCTGGACGTCGGCGGCGGCGTCACCGCGATCCTGCAGGACCGCGAACACGGCATCTGGCTGGGCACGCTGGGCCGCGGCCTCGTGCAACTACTCGGCTACGGGAACCTCGAAAACTGGACCACGTCGCAGGGCTTGCCCAACGACGTCATGATCTCGGTGCTGCGCGACCCTCGCGGCATCCTGCACGTCGGAACGCGCTCCGGCCATGCCTGGCAGGTGCCCGGCGAACGCCGCTTCCGCACCGACCCCGCCCAGCCCGCGTACGCGACACAGGAATGGGGCAGTATGGCGCTCGACGCGGACGGCCACCTGTGGGCGGGCACCTACGGCGGCGCGCTGCTGCGGCGCACGCAGGAGGACGGCAGGACCGCGCTGGTCGCGCGGTGGCCGCAGATCAACCAGGTGCTGGCGGACGGCGGCCGCGTCTGGATGGCCACGGAAGCGGGCATGCACGTCTTCCCCGCGACGGCGCCCCTCCCCGCCGTCGGCAACGAACCGGTCACCGATGCGGTGACCGACGGCTGTACCGACGGGCGCGGCCATCTGTGGTTTGCCGGGATGAGCGACGTCAGGCGTTTCGACGGACGGGCCTGGGAGACCCGGTCGTACGACGCGGCGCTGGGCGGTGCCGAAATCCTCAGCCTGGCCTGCGCGCGCGACGGCAACCTGATCGCGACCACGCACGACGGCGTGGT
>NZ_JBKYMO010000231.1:0-9015 GCF_047302915.1 Massilia sp. CT11-108
CACGGGGCACCCGTGCATGCCGCGTGCCCCGTGTGCGGGCGCGAGGTGCTGTTGTACGATCCGGCGCAGCACGGCTGGCATGGCCGTCATGGCGACGGCGTGCGGCCGCGCGCGGACGACGAGGGCTGGTTCGCCGATGCGGCGGGTGAAGTCGTGGTCGTGTACGCATACCGCGCGGAAGACGCGTACCGGGCGATGCTGGCCGACGGGTGCTCCGATCCGCAGGACTGGTTCGACTGCTTCGCCATCGTGTTCCGCGCGGCCGGCGCGCAGCCCGTGCTGGTTCTCTCCGAGGAGCGGGCGTAGGGTGGGGACCCTGTGCCCACCCTACCGCCGGCCCGACAGATAGGCCACGCCCTCGGGCGCGTAACTCTCGCGATGCGGCTCGTCGCGGCGCAGGTGAAACACGTCGCCGGCCCGATAGATCTTGATCTCGCCGCCCGCGTGCAGGCGGATCTCGCCTTTCAGGATCAGCGCCTTCGCTTCGAACGGGTGCGCATGATCGGCCAGCGTGCCGTTAGACGCCCTGTACGACGTTGCGCGACCGGACCGGCGCCCGTGATCACGAAGTCGCGCGGGCGATGCGCGCGCGCCGGCCCTCGGCCACCCGGTAGCCGATCGCCAGCACGACGAGCCAGGCCGGAATCATCCACACCGAGACGCGCAGTTCCGGCGTCGCATACATGATCGCGACGATCCCGCCGAGATACAGCAGGCACACCCAGTTCGTGAGCGGGTAGAGGGGGCTCGGGAACGCCGTGCGCTCGCCGGCGGCCTGCCTGGCGGCGCGGAAGCGCAGGTGCGACCAGCTGATCATCGCCCAGTTGATCAGCATGCCGGCGACGGCGAGACCCATCAGGAGGCCCAGCGCCTTGCCCGGCACGGCATAGTTGACGCCCACGCACAGCGCGGTGGCGACGGCGGACACGGCGAGCGACGCCAGCGGTACGCCCCGTTCGTTCACGCGCAGCAGCGCGCGCGGCGCGTGGCCCTGCACGGCGAGGCCGTACAGCATGCGGCTGTTCGAGTACACGCAGCTGTTGTAGACGGACAGCGCGGCCGTCAGCACGACGACGTTCAGCACGTGCGCGACGACGCCGGCGTCGAGCGCCTTGAAGATCAGCACGAACGGGCTGGCGCCGGGCACGATCTGGTCCCACGGGTACAGCGACAACAACACGGCCAGCGCGCCGACGTAGAACACGAGGATGCGCCACAGCGTCTGGTTCGTCGCGCGCGGGATCGAGCGGGACGGATCGGCCGCCTCGGCCGCCGTGATGCCGATGACCTCCAGGCCGCCGAACGAGAACATGATGATCGCCATCGACATCACGAGACCCTGGATGCCGTGGGCGAAGAAGCCGCCGTGCGTCCACAGGTTGCTGACGCCGGCCTGCGGTCCCGCCCCGCCGCTCGCGAGCAGGAACACGCCATAGACGATCATCGCGATGATGGCTGCCACCTTGATGACGGAAAACCAAAACTCGCTCTCGCCGAACGCGCGCACGTTGATGAGGCTGATGCCGTTCGCGAGCACGAAGCAGCCCAGCGCCGACACCCACGCCGGCACGCCCGGAAACCAGTACTGCACGTAGATGCCGACGGCGGACAGCTCGGCCATGCTGACGAGCACATACAGCACCCAGTAATTCCAGCCCGATACGAAGCCGGCGAAGCGGCCGCAGTATTTGTCGGCGAAGTGGCCGAACGAGCCGGCGACCGGTTCGTCGACCATCATCTCGGACAGCTGGCGCATGATCAGGAAGGCGACCAGGCCCGCGACCGCGTAGCCGAGCAGGACGGACGGACCGGCCAGCTTGACCGTTTCCGCGACGCCGAGGAACAGGCCGGTGCCGATGGCGCCGCCGAGGGCCATCAACTGGATGTGCCGGCTCTTGAGGCCGCGGTGGAGTGTCGTGTGGTCGGAAGCCATGGTGCCCGCTTGCTAAAAGACAAGGATTTTAAAGCAAACGGTGGCGGATGTGACCACGCGATCGCGAACTCGTACGCGAATATCGAGGCGGGATTTCGTCGTAAAAAGATGGACTTGCAAAAACACGGCGGTTCGAGCAATCTTGAACTGGACTCCTCCCGGAATGGCGGATGTCTTCCCGCATGTATTTTATAAGCAGCTGTCCAGGAATATCATGATTCAACCATCAGACGCCGGATTTTCCGCGCTGTTTCACGCGCATCCAGTACCGATGTGGGTGTATGACCTCGAAACGTTCCGCTTCATGGCGGTCAATGCCGCGGCCATCGTCCATTACGGTTATTCGGAAGCGGAATTCCTGGCCATGACGCTCCGCGATATCCGTTTGCGGGAAGATCTCGAGCGGCTGGACGACAACCTGCGGCAGCCGCAGGTACCGAGTATCGAAAAGTCCGGCATCTGGCGGCATGTCAGGAAGGACGGCTCCGTCATTCATGTGGAAATCACGTCGCATCCCTTGTGGTTCGGCGAACGCGCGTGCAGGTTCGTCCTTGCCCACGACGTCACCGAGCGCCTGCTCGCGCAGGACAAGATCATGCGCCTCAGCCGGATCTACGCCGTGTCGAGCGGTGTCAATGCGGCGATCGCCCGGATCCACACGCGTGACGAGCTGTTCGGCGAGGTCTGCCGGATCGCGGTGCACGTCGGCGCGTTCAAGACGGCATGGATCGGCGCGTTCGAGCCCGATGTGCTCGAGGGGCGGGTCGTGGCGTGGTGCGGCGGCGAACGGCGCAACGTCGACCGGGTGCACTTGACCTTACGCGCCGACAGTATCGATAGCGCAAGGCCAGCCTGCGTGGCGGCGCGCGAAGCGCGGGCGGTGATTTGCAATGACGTCGCGACGGATCCCGGGCTGGCGCCGCTGGCGAGGGAAATGCTCGAGGAAGGGCAGCGTGCCGTTGCCGC
Source organism: Massilia sp. CT11-108 (assembly GCF_047302915.1). Lineage (NCBI taxonomy): Bacteria > Pseudomonadati > Pseudomonadota > Betaproteobacteria > Burkholderiales > Oxalobacteraceae > Massilia > Massilia sp. CT11-108. The sequence goes on from NZ_JBKYMO010000231.1 coordinate 2,900, forward strand.
GCTGCCGCTGGCGCCGGCCGGTCGCGTCGACGCCGTGATGGTGTTCATTGCCGATACCGCCGGGTTCTTCGATGCGGAGGAACTCAAGCTCCTCGATGACCTGGTCGGTGACATCAACTTTGCATTGCAGTTCATCGACAACAAGGAGCGGCTCAGCTATCTGGCGTATTACGACGTATTGACCGGACTGCCGAACGCCAGGCTGTTCGAGGACAGGCTCGGGCAATTCATCCACTCGGCGCAGGCGGGACAGCATGTCGGCACGATCCTGGTGAATATCGATCGGTTCACGCAACTGAACGATGCACTCGGACGCCACATGGGCGACGCCCTGCTCAAACAGGTCGCACAGCGGCTGGACGAGGCGCTGCCGGGGGGTGTCAGCGTGGCGCGGATCGGTGGCGCCACGTTTGCGATCGCCGTCGCCGAACTGGCGCAGGACGCCGACCTCGAACATATCGTCGATGAGTTCATCCTGGCGACCATCAACCAGCATTTCCGGCTGGGGCCGCACGAAGCACGTGTCCAGGCGCGGGCCGGATTGGCGCTGTGTCCCCGCGATGGCGGCGATGCCGAAACCCTGCTCAAGCATGCGGAAGCGGCGCTGCAGAGCGCCAAGCGGCTGGGCGAACCTTATCTGTATTACTCGCCGGCGATGAATGCCTCTCACGCTGCCAGGCTCGCACTGGAATCGGAGCTGCTGCACGCGCTCGATGCGCAGGAATTCGTCGTGTACTACCAGCCACGGGTTGACCTCGTGAGTGGACGCATCGTCAGCGCGGAAGCCCTGATTCGCTGGCGGCATCCACAGCGCGGACTGGTGTTTCCCGGCACCTTCATTCCACTCGCGGAAGAGGTTGGGCTGATCGAGCCGATCGGCGACTGGGTTCTCGATACCGTCTGCGCCCAGCAGGCGCGCTGGCTGCAGGGGAAGATCGACGTCGTGCCGGTCGCGGTCAACCTGTCGGCGGCGCAGCTCAGGAATGGAAAATTCGTACAGGACGTGACGGATGCGCTGTCCAGGCACCAGCTGCCGGCCCACCATCTCGAATTCGAGCTGACGGAATCGATGGTGATGAATGACGTGGAGCTGGCCGCGGCGAATCTGCAGGCCTTGAAGGCGCTGGGTATCCAGTTGTCCCTGGACGATTTCGGCACCGGGCATTCTTCGCTCGCCCACCTGCAGCGTTTCCCGTTCGACGCGGTCAAGATCGATCGCGCGTTCATCCGCGACGTCAATGCCAATGCCGGGAATGCGGCGATCGCGACTGCGGTCATTGCGATGGCCCACAGCCTGCATTTACGCGTGGTCGCGGAAGGGGTCGAAACGGAAGGGCAATTGCAATTCCTCCGCCGGCGCCGTTGCGACGAACTGCAGGGGTTTTACTTCAGCGAGGCGGTGCCGGCCGCGCAATTCGAAACCATGCTCGTCGAAAAAACGCTGCTGACGCTCGGACCGCAGGTCGATGAAGATACGCTCCTGATCGTCGACGACGAACCCAACAACCTGTCGACGCTGAGGCGACTGCTGCGGCGCGAGGGATACCGCGTGTTGACGGCGAGCGGAGGGCAGGAGGGTCTCAACCTGCTTGCCCTGAACAAGGTGCAGGTCATCATTTGCGACCAGCGCATGCCCAACATGTCGGGGACCCAGTTCATGCGGATCGTCAGGGAGCTCTACCCGGATACGATACGCATCATCCTGTCGGGATTTACCGATCTCGCGGCGGTGACGGACAGCGTCAACCAGGGGGAACTCTTCAAGTTCATGACCAAGCCATGGGACGATGGCGAACTGGTGAGAAATATTCGCGACGCGTTCCGGCTCCACCGGCAACGCAACGGCTAGGCCGCCGCCGCGCGGGTTCGGCGGCGGCCCCGGTATCCGATCAGACGCCGTGCGGCAGCCCGAGGTTGCGATTCGCCGGCACGGCGATGTCGATCAGCTTCGGCTGCGGCAGGTTCAACCCGTCCATCAGCGTCACGAAATCCTCGCGCGACCGCCCCGACACACGCGCGTTGTGCGCCTTTTCCCAGCCGATCGTCGACACCGACTGGCCCCTGTAGTCATGCCCCGGCCACACGCGCGTCGCATCCGGCAGCGCGAACAGCTTGCGCGTGATGCTGTCGTACAGCGCCGCCGCGCTGCCGCCCTGGAAATCGGTGCGGCCGCAGCCGTCGATCAGCAGCGTATCGCCCGTGAACACATTGCCGCGCCAGACGTAGCACATGCTGCCCGCCGTGTGGCCGGGCGTGTGGATCACGGCGATCGTCTCGCCGGCGCCGAAGCGGATGATGTCGCCGTCCTGCAGCTGCACTTCGGCGGGCGGGATGCCGCAGCCGCTCGGCACGGCGGCACGCGCGCCCGTCAGCTGGCGCAGGCGGCCGGCGGAGGTCACGTGGTCGGCGTGGGCGTGCGTCTCGAGAATGTATTCGAGGCGCAGGCCCAGGCGCCGCAGGTGGGCGAGGTCGCGTTCGACGTGCTGGTCGACGGGGTCGATGATGACCGCGGCGTCACTGCCGGGCGCGGCGAGGATGTACGTGAAGGTCGACGACGCGGCGTCGAACAACTGGATCGGATTGTTGTGCATTCATTCTCCCGACGGGCCGGCCGCGGCGCGGGTACCGCCGCGTTGAGCCTCGATGCCGGCGCGGATACGCTCGGCCACTTCGAATATTGCCATGCCGGCCACCATCGCCGCAACGAACAGGAGGGTGGACCGTCCGCCGACGGCCAGCGCCGTCAGCGCCGGACCGGGGCAATAACCGACGAGGCCCCAGCCGACGCCGAACGTGATGCTGCCCAGGACGAGCGGCGCGTCGATGCGGCCCGCGCCCGGCACGCGGATTTGGCTCCCGAACAGCGGCCGCACGCGCGTGCGCGCGAAGCGGAAGGCGAGGGCGGCGACGAGGATGGCCCCGAGCATCACGAACACCAGCGACGGGTCCCAGGTGCCGGTCACGTCGAGGAAGGCGAGCACCTTGGCGGGATTGCTCATGCCGGACAGGATCAGGCCCCCGCCGAACAGCAGGCCGGCGAGGAAGGCGGTAACGAGATTCATGAAAGGTTCCTCAGCGCCCGAGCACGTGGCGCACGATGAAGACGGTGACGAAACCGGCCGCCATGAAGCAGGCCGTGGCCAGCAGCGAGCGGGGCGACAGGCGCGCGATGCCGCACACGCCGTGGCCGCTCGTGCAGCCGTTGCCGAAGCGGGTGCCGATCCCCACGAGCAGGCCGCCCACGGCGAGCAGCGCCGGGGAATGGTCGATCTGCGCCGGCGGCATCGCGCGCATGCTCAGCCACACGAGCGGCGCGGCGAACAGGCCGAGAATGAACGTGACGCGCCACGCAATATCGCCGCGGCTGGGTCGCAGCAGGCCGCCGACGATGCCGCTGATGCCGGCGACGCGGCCATTGGCCAGCAGGAGCAGGGCCGTGGCCAGGCCGATGAGTATGCCGCCCGCGAGCGATGCCCACGGGGTGAAATGGAGCCAGTCGATCCGCATGATCAGTCCTCCTTCGGACAATACAGCTGGTATAACAACCGCAGCACGGCCAGCGCTTCCGGGCTCGCCACGCTGTAGAAAATCTGCTTGCCGTCGCGCCGCGTGGCGACGAGGCCTTCCTGGCGCAGCACCGCCAGCTGCTGCGACAGCGTGGGCTGGCGGATGTCGAGCGCCGCTTCCAGCGCGCCGACGGGCTGCTCGCCCCGCGTGAGCTGGCACAGCAGCAGCAGGCGATCCGGATTCGCGAGCGCCTTCAGCAGGCCGCCGGCCTGGGCCGCGGCGACGCGCATGGCGTCCGGCGGGAGAGTCGTGACGGTGTCCATGCACTCATTCTATAAAACTACAATCTATAACTCAATAGATTATTTGCTCGGCGGCTGGGGCTGGCTGTCCACGACGCCCGGCATGTCCTGCGTCTGGCGCGGGAACTTGCCCTTCAGCGCGTCGACGCCGCCCTGCGGATGTGCGAGCGGCTTCAGGTCGGCGCGCGACTTGCGCCGGTCGCCGGTGTGGATCTTCATGCGGGTATCGCGCTCCTCGAGCATGTTGGGCAGCAGCTCACCATCCCGGTTGAACGACCACGCGAGCATCGGCACGCCCAGCGGCAGGGCGTCGCCGGGCTTGCCGTTGGCACCCGTGTTCCACACGTGCCACGTCTTGCCGTAGCTGTTCATCTTCTTTTTCATCAGCGCGTGTTCGGCCGCCTCGGGCAGGCCGGGCGCGATCAGCTGGCCGCTGAGGATCTCGCCGTTGTGCGGATGCCAGTACTGGCGCTCGTCGGGCGGCAGCCTGCCGTACAGCTTTTCCGAAATGATGTATTCGATGCCGTTCAGGTTGGCCGCGCGCGTATTGCCGTCGAACAGGGCGCATTGCGCGAAGTCCTCGTTGACCTGGCGGCAGAAGTGGTGGGCTTCGACCTGCATCTCCGGCTGCTCCTTCATCGGATGAAAGCCATTCAGGTAGATGTCGAACCCGGCCAGCGGCGCATTGCCCTGCAAGAGCTTCGCGCCCGCTTCGAGCGCGCGCGTGTCGCCGGCCTTCGGGGCGCCGGCGGGCTGCGGGTGCTGGGCGGCGGCCACGGTAGCGAACAGGCAGCCGGCCATGCCGGCGACGGTATGCAGCTTCATTGGAACCTCCTTGGTGGATAGGATCGTGAAACCGGCCGCCGGTTCCGCCCGGGTCAGGTGCGCGCCGGCGGCGCAGGCAGATGAAAAGCCAGCAGCCGGTCGATGCGGTTGCCGTCCATGTCGACGACTTCGAACCGCCAGCCTTCCCAGTCCAGCCGGTCGCCCGCGCGGGGAATCACGGCGAGCTGGTACAGCATGAAGCCGGCCAGCGTGTGGTAGGCGCCGCTGTCCTCGTCGGGGAAGTCGATGTCGGCGCCCGTGAGGTAGCGGAAGCGGTCGAGCACCATGCCGCCGTCGACGAACCAGCTGCCGTCGTCGCGCCGGACGGCGTCGGGCTGGCCGTGGTCGCTCGTCGGCGTGACGTCGCCCACGAGCGCGCTCATCACGTCGGTCAGCGTGATCATGCCCTGGATGTCGCCGTATTCATCCACGATCATCGCCAGCTCGGCGCGGTGCTGCCTCAATTGTTCCAGCAGGTCGATGGCGCTGCTCGATTCGGGCAGGTACAGGATCGTCTCCAGGGCGGCCTCGATGTCGATGCCGGCCAGCGACTGCGTGCGGATCGCCTGGCCGAACAGGTTGCGCGCACGCACGATGCCGAGCACCTGCGAGCGGTCGCCGCGGTACACGGGAAAGCGGCTGTACGGCGATTCCGCGATGCGCGCGAGGTTGCGTTCCAGCGGCTGGTCGAGGTCGAGGAATTCCAGGTCAACCCGGGGCGTCATCAGCGCGCGCAGGTGCCAGTCGTCGAGCCGCAGGGCGCGCGCGGCGATGTCGTACTCCGCCTTCTCGAACACACCCGCGTCCGTGCTTTCCTTGATCATGCCCGTGACGTCTTCCTCGGTCGGCGTCTCGTCCTTGTGGTGGTGCATGCCGAGCAGGCGCATGATCCCGTCCGTCGTCATCGCGAGCAGCCGCACGAACGGATGCGCGAGACGGGCCATGAATTGCAGCGGGCGCGCGATCATGGCCGCCATCGTTTCCGGATACAGGATCGCGATGCGCTTGGGCACCAGCTCGCCCAGCACGATGGAACAGAACGTGATGCCGGCCACGACGATCGCGAGCGCGACGAGCCGCGCATAGCCGTCCGGCACGCCCATGCCGGCGAGCGCCGGCGTCAGGCGCGCCGTGAGCGACGCTTCGCCGAACGCGCCGTTGAAGATGCCGATGAGGGTGATGCCCACCTGCACGGTGGAGAGGAAGCGGCTCGGATCGTCATGCAGGTCGAGCGCGGTACCGGCGCCGCGCCGGCCTTCGTCGGCCATCTTTTCCAGGCGCAGGCGCTTGGCGGACACCACCGCGAGCTCCGACATGGAGAACACGCCGTTGAGCAGGATGAGGGCGAGGATGATGACGATGTCGACCATGCGGGTCCCGGGTGAGATGACGGATTAATCATCGCACGAGGGAATTGAACAAGGTCGCACAGAAGCTCGCGTCGTTCCCGCGAAAGCGGGGAGCTGTGTCTAAAAAAAATCT
>NZ_JBKYMO010000232.1:0-9079 GCF_047302915.1 Massilia sp. CT11-108
GTACAGCAAGGCGCCGGCGCGGGCGGCCTCGCGCTCGCGTGGGTGCCGCTGTCCGCCATGTTCTGGACCGTCGCCTTGCTGTACGCCGTTGCCGCCATCGGCATGCGCGCGATCCGGACTCGCTCGTCCAATTTCCAACACCTTCAAACAACAACAGGAACATCATGAAACAAGTACTGCGCCCCCTCCCCTGCCTCGTCGCCCTCGCCTGCAGCGTGTGGACGCCGGTCCGTGCCGAAGAACCCGCGATGCCGGAAGTCGTCATCCGCGACCGGAAGATCGACACCGGCTCGTACGAAGTCACCGAGACCAACACCGCCACCAAGATCAACGTGCCGCTGCGCGACATTCCGCAGACCGTCAACGTGGTGCCGGCCGTCGTGCTGCACGACCAGAACGCGCTGTCGCTGCAGGACGCGCTGCAAAACGTGCCGGGCCTGTCGTTCTCCGTCGGCGACGGCCAGCGCGACCAGGTGACGATCCGCGGCTTTTCCGCCATCAGCGACCAGTTCGTGGACGGCGTGCGCGACGACGCGCTGTACTTCCGCGACCTCTCCAACATCGAACGCGTCGAAGTGCTCAAGGGGCCGGCTTCCGTGCTGTATGGCCGCGGCTCGGCGGGTGGCCTCGTCAACCGCGTGACGAAGAAGCCGCTCGCGGATCCGCTCCTCGAAGCGGGCGTCACGCTCGGTTCGCACGGACAGCGCCGCGGCGAGTTCGACGTCGGCGCGGCCAACGACGACAAGGACGCCCTGTTCCGGATGACGGGTGCGGTCGAAGACTCGACCGGCTTCCGCGACCGCTACTTCCTGCGCCGCCAGGCCCTCGCGCCGTCGGCCACGTTCAGGCTGTCGCCCGCCACGACGCTGACCCTGCAAGCCGACTACCTGCACGACAAGCGCCTGGCCGACCAGGGCGTGCCCAGCTACCACGGCCGCCCCGTCGACGTGCCGGTCGAGACCTATTTCGGCGCCGCGAACGCCACCGCGCGCGCATTCGTGCAAAGCGACGTGAAAAGCGCCACCGCGACGCTCGACCACGCGTTCACGCCCGACCTGAAGCTGCACACGGTGCTGCGCGCGTACGACTACGCGCTCGACCGGAACTACACGTCGATCGGTACCATCAAGGACGGCGCCAACCCGACCGTCTCCATCGGCCAGAGCCACCGCCTGCGCGACGAGGACGGCCGCTACCTGCAGAACGAACTCTCCCAGACCGTCGACTGGGGCGCGACGAACCACAAGCTGCTGTACGGCGTGGAACTCGGCCGCCAGAACAAGAGCGAGGTGCTCCGCTCGCGCAACAACGTGGCGACGTACAACCTGTTCCACCCCGTGCTCGTCGACCTGCCGGTGCTGCCGGATAGCGTCGCACCCGGCGCGGATAACCAAAACCGCGTCGACATCGCTGGCCTGTACCTGCAGGACCTCGTGGCGCTGACGCCGGAATGGAAAGTCCTGGCCGGCGTGCGCTACGACCGCCTGAAGCAGGACCGCGACGACCGCACGGCGAAGAACATCGACCTGCAGCGCACGGACGATACCTGGTCGCCGCGCCTGGGCGCCGTGTACCAGCCCGCGAGCCGCGTGGCCGTCTACGCCTCGTGGAACCGCTCGTTCCAGCCGATCGCGGACTCGTTCACGTTCCGCGCCAACAGCGACACCCTGAAGCCCACGCAGACCGTCAACAAGGAAGCGGGCGTGAAGCTCGACCTCAGTGCCCGTTCGAGCCTGACCGCGGCGCTGTTCGACATGACCCAATCGAACATCCAGGTCGCCGATCCGGCCAACACGAACTTCTCGCTGCCCGTCGGCCGCCAGCGCACGCGCGGCCTGGAACTGAGCTTCATGGGCGAGATCGCGCCGGGCTGGGATGCGATCGCCGGCTATGCGAACATGCGCGGCACCATCGAGGACTCGACGGAACTGACGTCGGCCGGCAAGCCGTTCGAAGGCAACACGGCCGCGCTCACGCCGCGCCACACGTTCAACGCGTGGATCAAGCACCGCCTCGACGGCCACTTCTGGGTCGCCGCCGGCGGCCGCGCGGAATCGAGCCGCTATGCGTCGCCGGACGACCTGACGACACTGCCGGGCTATGGCGTCCTGCAGCTCGGCGCCGGCTACGACAGCGGCAAGGTCGACGTCACGGTCACGGTGCGCAATCTGCTCAACCGGACTTATTTCGTGTCCGCGCACAGCGGCGCCAACGACTACAACATGCCGGGCGAGCCGCGCACGGTGCTGGTCAGCGCGCGCTACCGCTTTTAAAGGGCGTTTTTATGTCAAACTAGCGCCATGTGCGTCAACTACCGCCCTCCGCTGCCCGAACAACTCGACATGGTGCTCGGCACCCTCGTCGACCTGTACCGCGACTGGGACTGGCCCAGCGAAACGTGGAAGGATTACACGGCCCCGATCGTGCGCGCGGGGCCGGACGGCGAACGCGTGCTGCAGCTCGCGAGCTACGGCATGGTCCCGCGCCGCCACATCCCGGCCGGTGTCAAACCGTTCGACACGATGAACGCGCGCGCCGAATCGCTGGGCGAAAAGCGCTCGTTCGCCCCGGCCTGGCGCCGTACCCAGTTGTGCGCCGTGCCGATGACCTGTTTTTATGAGCCCAACTACGAGAGCGGCCGCGCCGAACGCTTCGGCATCGGCATGCGGGACGACGGCGTGTTCTTCGTGGCGGGCCTGTGGCGCGAGTGGTCGGAGGCCGACGGGACGATCGCGGCGTCGTTCACGCAGATCACGATCAACGCGGACGATCATCCGCTGATGCGGCGCTTCCACAAGCCAGACGACGAAAAGCGCGCGCTCGTCGTGCTGCCGCCGAGCGACGTCGACGCGTGGCTGCACTGCCGCGATCCGGAGCTGGCACGCAGCTTCCTGCGGCCTTATCCGGCGGAAGAGATGAAGGCATGGGCTGCGCCGAAGACGCCCGTGAAGAAATCGCCGCCGCCGTCGGCGCCGCACAACCTCGAGTTATTCTGATCCGAACTGCCCGGCCAGTACCCGCGTGGCGGGCTCCGTAGCAAGGGGGCGGTAGTAATAATAGCCCTGCACGAGGTCGCTGCCCATCTCGCGCAACAGCGCCAGCTCGGCTTCGGTCTCCACGCCTTCCGCCACCACGTCCATGCCGAGCGCGCGGGCCAGCGTCAGGACCACCTCGACGATCTGGCGCTTGTCGTCGTGGCAATCGAGCTTGCTGACGAACGAGCGGTCGATCTTCAGCGTGTCGATCGGCAGGCGGCGCAGGTAGCTGAGCGACGAGTAGCCGGTGCCGAAATCGTCCAGGCTGACCCGCACGCCCAGCGCCTTCAATTGCGCGAACGCGGCCAGTGCCCTTTCGGCGTCCGCCATCACGGCGGTTTCGGTCAGCTCGAGCTTGAGCGTGGCGGGCGCGATGCCCGTCTCGGCCAGCACATGCGTCACCACGCCGACGAGGCCCTCGTCCGTGAACTGGACCGCCGACACGTTCACGCTCATCGTCAGGTGCATGTCGAAGGCCTGCTGCCAGTCGCGCAGCTGGCGGCACGCCTCCCCCAGCACCCATGCGCCGATCGGCTCGATCAGGCCGGTTTCTTCGAGGATCGGGATGAACCGGGCCGGCGGCACGAGGCCATGTACCGGATGGCGCCACCGCAGCAGGGCTTCGAAACCGCGCACCCGGCCGTCGAGCGGGGCAACGATCGGCTGGTACTCCAGGAAGAACTCCCGGCGGTCCATCGCGTAGCGCAGATCGGCTTCCATCCGCAGGCGGCTCACGGCAGCCCGCTGCATGGCCTGGTCGAACATCATCCAGCGCGCGCGCCCCGTGCGTTTGGCGTGGTACATCGCGATGTCGGCATCGCGCACGATGTCCTCGACGTGGGCGTAGCCGGTCGCGCTCAGGGTGATGCCCACGCTGGCGGTCACGAACACGCGCTGATCGGCCACGTCGAAGGGTTCGGCCAGCACGCTCATGATGCGCTCCGCGACCAGGATCGCATGTTCGGCGCTGCCGACCTGGTCGAGCAGAATCACGAATTCATCGCCGCCGAGACGCGCGACCAGGTGTTCGTGCGCGAACGCGACATCGCGCGCCACCATGTCGTTCTGGCGCAGGCAGGCCGACAGTCGCCGGGCCGCAGCGATGATCAACTGGTCGCCGCACTGGTGTCCCAGGCCGTCGTTGATCGACTTGAAGCGGTCCAGGTCCACGAACAGCACGGCGAAATGGTCGCCCGGCTTGCGCCGCGTGCGCTGCAGCAGGTGCTCGAGACGTTCCAGGAACAGCCTGCGGTTGCCCAGCTGCGTCAGGGGATCGTGCAGCGCATTGTGCATGAGCTTGTCCCGCGCGCGGCAGCGCTCGAACACGCGGCCGAGCTGCGTGCCGACCTGGGCCATCAGGCGCAGCAGCGATTCGTCCGGCGCCTCGCGCTTGCGGCTGAAAAACTTGACCACCGCGACCACTTCGCTGGCGATCATCACCGGAAACGCGACGAGCGAAGCAAACCCCGCGCCGACGATCAGTGGCAGGCGCGGCAGCTCGACCGTGCCCGTGCCATCGGTGGCCACCCATTCCGGCCTGCCGCTCAGCGCGACCCGCCCTGGCAGCCCGACGCCGGGCGCGAACATGTCGGCGTCGGTGCGCGTACGCAGTTCCTGGACCGGACTGGCCCCGTTGCGCGCAGCCTCGTCATACCAGATGCCGGTGGCGTTGAGCCGCTCCTGCCCTCGCGGTCCCGACACCAGCCACAGGGTGCCGAGGGGCGAACTCACATAACGGCACATTGCCTCGAGCGCGCGCCCCATCGCGGCATGGACGTCGTCCGCCTCGTTGGCGGCCACCGCGATACTCTCCAGCAGGGCAATTTCTTGCTGCCGCTGGTACAAATCACGCAGGCCCCGCTCGGCGATCGCCTCGGCTTCATGGCGCGCGGCCGCTTCGCGCCGCACGCGCCGCTGGAGGCGGGCGATCTCCGCTGCGGCTTCCGTCTTGTCGAGCCCGTTCATGCCGGCTCGAAGCGCACGTGGAACTCGCAGCGGCGATCGCCGCGGTGCATGCATTCGTGCTGTTCGAGCTCGATCCGCTCGCCGAAAAGCGTGGCGGCGCCGTGCATGAACCCATCGGCAAGCGCACACAAGCGGCGGGGGGAGTCGTAGCCGATCTTCAGCACGCCGGCGACGCTCGTATCGAAAGCGAAGACGGGCGTCCGCGCGCCGGGATAGAGCTTGCAGACCTCGGGATGAATGATGTTGTTCAGGCTCAGCAGGAAGCTGCGCACGTTCGCATGGCTGTCGAAGATCGCCGGGTAACGCCGCGCCAGCAGCGGCATCGCCCTGCGTCCAAACCAGCGCAACACGGTATCTTCCGGTATGTCCAGGGCGTCCGCTGCCGTACGCACCAGGGCCGCAATCTCGGCGTCGTCGTAACTGCCGAGCGATGTATAGGCGCCTTCCAGTCCTGCCGCATCGAGCAGCCGATCCCACGCGGCGTCGCCGTATGTGCTGCTGACGGCCTCTTCCAACAAATTAAAGACAATTCCTTTCACTACGCTCCCGATTACTTGCTCCACGCTACGACGTATTGCAAAAATGTTTATTTGGATTGAATGATAATAGTAATATCGTCGAACTAAATCAATGCCGGAAGCGTATCTCTACGGGATATCCACAATCAGCAGGGGTCGGACTACCTGGCTTCGACGGCCTTCACGACCTCGATCACCTTCTTGGCCGCCTCGTTCGGCACCGCCAGCGACAGCTGGTAATGCACGATCTCGAACCCGGCCGGCGTCCTGCGGATGACGCCGCTGGCCATGCAATGGCCCATGTGTTCCGTGTCGAGCAATTCGTCGAACCAGATCATCGATCCATCCGCCGTCGCGTAGACATTGCGCCGCGTGGGATGAAAGACCCACGCGGCCTGCTTGCCCTCGAAGTATTTGCGGCCCCACTCGCGGAACGCGTCGCGCTGCCACAGTTCGGTGCGGTCCGTGCCGATGTAAACGCCGTCCGGCGCCATCTTGTCGAAGTAGCGCATGCGCGCGTGCGCGGCGTCGTCGTGCCAGCCGTCGACGAACGCATTGACCTGCTGCGCGAGGGCCGGGTCGACGCCGGCTGCATGCGCGAGGCCGGCCACGAACAGGCAGCAGGCGAGGATGAGCGATTCCATGGTCTTGATGTCCTCATGTGGCCAGGATCGGATGCCCTTCGGCCGAGCATAGCGAAATGGTGCAATTGCGTCCACCGGGACGGAGCACGCGGTGCTCGCGCGTGCGCGCGGAATCGTGGATAATTCCCGCCATGAACGATACTACCCAACTCCCCCCCCTGCCCGACCGCCTGTCCATCGACCCGAAGAGCCCGCACCATGACGCGGAAGTCTTCAAGCACCCGGTCGGCATCCGTTTCAACGGCAAGGAACGCACGGACGTCGAGGAATACTGCCTGAGCGAAGGCTGGATCAAGGTCGCCGCCGGCAAGACCCTGGACCGCAAGGGCCGCCCGATGCTGATCAAGCTGAAAGGTACGGTCGAGGCGTATTACGCCGTCTGATCATTCATCGATAACGTGGACATGCCAAGGCCGCCGGGGCGATCCGGCGGCCTTTTTCATTCGCGCTGACGCAGCCCGGAATCGTGATCCAGTGCTGCATGATGGACAGCTGATTACGTTAATATTGCGCAGTTGACAATTTTCTATGATCGCTCTTCATGGCAGCATCACTGCGACGCATCGTACACACCCTGGCGGGCTGGCCCGTCGTGGGCCGCCTCGTCCGCATACTGGTGGCGTTGATCCGACTGCCGGAACACCATGATCGGCAGCACCGCTTCGCGACGGAACAGCTGCCGGCACTGCTGCACACGATGTCCGACCTGAACGCCCGCACCCTGGCCGTGCTGCAGGATCCCGAAAACCTCGCCCAGTCGCTTCCGGTGACGCTGCGCGGGCTCACGCGTGAACTGGCCGAGTTGCGGACGCGGCTGGAACGCCTGGAGCGGCAGCTCGGGCAATGACGTCCTTTTCCATCGTCATCAATACGCTGAACCGCGCGTCCCTGCTGCGGCGCGTGCTGGCGAGCCTGCCGCATCTTCGCTACGCCGGACAGTTCGAAGTCATCGTCGTCCAGGGGCCATGCACCGACGACACCGCGCAAGTGCTTGCTGAATGGGGATCGCGGATCCGCACCGGGACCTGCCCCGTCGCCAACCTGTCGATGTCGCGCAACATCGGTATCCGCATGGCGCGCGGCGACGTGGTGGCGTTCATCGACGATGACGCGATTCCCGAGCCGGAATGGCTGACCCACCTGGCGGCCGCCTATGCCGATCCGCAGGTCGGCGGGGCCGGCGGCATCGTATGCGACCGCAGCGGCTACACGTTCCAGTACCGGTATGCGACCGCGACACGGCTGGCCGAGACCGACTGGCGCGCCTCGGGCGCGAGCCCGTCGCTGTGCTTTCCGGGCTCGTTCCGCTTTCCCTACCTGCAGGGGACCAACGCATCGTTCCGGCGCACCGCGCTGCTGGAGGTGGGCGGCTTCGACGAGGAGATCGAATACTATCTCGACGAGACCGACGTCTGCTGCCGCCTGATCGATGCGGGCTTCCTGATCCGGCAGCTTCCCGACGCGTATGTGCACCACGATGCCGCGCCGAACGCGGTACGCGACGCGGCGCAGCTCACCGTTGCGTCGTATCCGATCCTGAAGAATTCGCTGTATTTTTCGATCAGGCACGGCCTCGCCTATGTCCCGCTCGCGCACATCGAGCGCCTGCATGGGGAACGGGTCGCCGCGCGGCGCGCCGACGTCGTCCACCTGGTCGCCACCGGCCGCCTGCCGCCGGCGGCGCTCGACGACTTCGATGGGGCGGCGGTCCGCGCCGGGGAAACAGGCCTGCGCCGCGGCCTGGAAAGGTGCCGCCCGGGCATCGATCCGAACACGTGTTCGCCACTGCCGGGCGACTTCCTGCCGTTCGCGACGCGCGCGCATCCCGGCGCGCGCACGGTGGTGTTGGTGTCGCGCGACTATCCTCCCGGGCACCGCGGCGGCATTGCCGTCTTCTACCGCGACCTGGCCGAAGCACTGGCGCAGGCGGGGCACCAGGTGCACGTCATCACGGAAGGCGCCAACGAGGTGAGCCTGGAGAACGGGGTCTGGATGCATCGCATGGCCGTGCAGCGCTGCGCACGCACGCCGGCCGCGGTCGCGCGCGCGATTCCGCGAGCCGTCTGGGACTGGTGCGCGACGGCGCTGGCGGAGACGCGCCGCATCGCCAGCCTGCGTCCCATCGACGTGGTCGAGGCGCCCATCTGGGACACGGAGGGTGCCGCACTGCTGCTCGATGGCGGCTGGCCACTGGTCACGAGTCTGCAAACCACCCTGCATTTCTGGCTGCAGGAACATCCCGGCCTGCGCAATGACGCGCGCTGGATGACGGATTTCGGCACGCCGATGCTGGCGCTGGAACAGGAGCTGATGCGCGGCTCGCATGCGGTGCGTGCGATCAGCCAGGCCATCCGCCGCGACATCGAACAGGCGTACGGATTCCGGTTCGATCCCGCCGCCGTGATGACGGTCCCGCTCGGGATGCCGGATGTGGCCGCCGCGCCGCCGCCCCCGACCCGGGGCGGACGCATCGACGTGCTGTTCGTCGGCAGGCATGAAGCGCGCAAGGGCATCGACGTGCTGCTCGCCGCGATTCCGCAGGTGCTGGCCGCGCATCCGTCGATCCGTTTCCGCATCCTGGGCGACAACACGATTCCCCGGCCCGGAGAGCGCACCAGCTACCTGGACGCCTGGCGCGCGCAAGGACATCTGCGGCGCTGGGCGGACCGGGTCGTGTTCGAAGGCCGCGTCGACGACGCGACGCTGCGGGCCGCCTACCGCGACTGCGACGTGTTCGTGGCGCCGAGCCGCTTCGAGTCGTTCGGGCTGGTATTCCTCGAAGCCATGCGGGAAGGCAAACCGGTGATCGGCTGCCGCGCCGGCGGCATGCCGGAAGTGGTCGTCGACGGCCTCAACGGTATCCTCGTGCCGCCCGGCGACTGCGGCGCGCTGGCCGGCGCGATCCTGGATCTCGCCG